>CACZVC010000109.1 GCA_902784545.1 uncultured Ruminococcus sp.
CAGAAGAATACAGACCCGAGATCAGCGTTATTTTGAACGCAAAGGACAACAGATATTATTTTACCGACGCCGATAACGGAGCCGTGAGCGCCGCGCCCGACGTGTTTACGCTGTCGCCCGAAAACGCGGCCGTGACGGCGGAATACGAATACTGCGGAGCATCCGGCGCCGTAAGGCAGAGGACGAGCATAAAAAACACGGGAAACGAGCCGCTGTCGGTCGAGCTTCTGAGCTCCGTTTTCGTCTCCGGCATCGGTAAGGACGGTTCGAAGCCGTGGAAAAAGCACAGATTCATACTGCACTACGCCGACACGTGCTGGCAGGGCGAGGCGCAGTGGAAGCACGTTTACGCGGAGGACGCCGGACTTTACAGAACGTACAATCACAACACTCAATCGTCATTCAGGCTTAACAGCCAAAGCAGCTGGAGCACCTGCTGGTACGAGCCGGTCCTCATCATCGAAGACACGGAGCTGAACAAAAGCACATATATTCAAATCGACTGCGGTCACGGTTGGTGCATAGACGCGGGCGTGCGCGGATACCGCGACGATCTTCAGATAACCGTGCTTGCTACGGACTGCTTCGAGCGCTGCGACGGCTGGCATAAGGAGCTTGCGCCCGGCGAAACCGTTTCAACGTGTTATTCCGTGACCGGGACCGTCGACGGCGGCTTTGAGGAAGCCGCGGCGTCGTTGACGGAGGCTCGCAGAGCTTATTTCAAAGCGGGATTTGAAAACGGCGTTCCCCCTCTCTGCTATAACGATTATATGAACGCGCTCTGGGCGCTCCCGACGCGCGATAAAACGCTTCCCCTCGTAAAAAAAGCCGCGGAGCTCGGCTGTGAATACTACGTTATGGACGCGGGCTGGTACTCATATACCGGCGACGAGGAGGCCGACCTCGGTATGTGGGAGATAAACGACCGGCTGTTCGGCGAAAAAGGCTTGAAGGGCATATTCGACGACGTGATAAACGCCGGGATGAAGCCGGGTATCTGGCTTGAGATCGAGTCGGTCGGGATAAACGCGAAGATAGTTAAGGAACACCCGGAATATCTTTTATACCGCCACGGCCATCCCGTCGGCGGCAGACGGGTTTTATTCGATTTCAGAGTCGAAGGCGTCAGGGAACATATACGCTCGCGCATAAAGCTTTTATACGGTATGGGCGTGCGTTTCATAAAAAACGACTATAACAACAATACCGGCGTCGGAGTCGACCCGGACGGCGCGCTTTCTATCCACGAACACACGGCGGCTTTTTATGATTTCATCGACGGTATAAGGCGAGAATTTCCGGATCTTATAATAGAAAACTGCGGCTCCGGCGCGATGAGGTCGGATGCGGAAACGTTATCGCATTTTCATTTGCAGTCCGTATCGGATCAGGAGGATTATTTCAGGCTTCCGTCGATAGTATCCGGCTCCTGCGCTTGTATGCCGCCCGAGCGCTGCGGCGTGTGGGCGTATCCGTATCCCGTTAAAATAGATCACAGGACGAGCTTCAGACCGTCGCCGGAATTCACGGAACTGTTCAAGGACGGCCGCGTGACGTCGTACTGCTTGGTATCGGGACTTATGGGTCTTTCGTACCTCTCCGGCAGGATAGACTGCGCGGACGGGTTGAACACAAAGCTTATGAAAAAAGCGGCTGAGCTGTATAAAAAAACGCGCGGTCATATCGCGCGCTCCGTGCCGGTCTACCCGACGGGGACGTTTTATATAGACACGGACGGCTGCGACAGCTTCGGATTGAACGACAAAGAGGACCGCACGCTTATGCTCGCGGTATGGAACAATTCGGATAAAGAGGTTAAAAAACAGATACCGATCGAAAAATACGCCGGTAAAACGGCAGAGCTTTCAGAAGTGTTCCCGCCGCTCGACGGATATTCCGCGTCGCTTGACGGCTCGGCCGTCACAGTTTCGCTTTCCGCCGGAAAGACCGCGTTATACGCGCTTATAAAATACTGATCCCGAAGTATCGAAAAAAGCCGACTGATATCAAAGCTTTATCAGTCGGCTTTTGTTATTCGGCTTTTATCAGAAACGTTGTGAACAGAGGCAGATGGTCGGATATCGCGTATCCGTCGCGTTTTATGATAAACGTTTCGTACGTCAGCGCATCCGTGTTCGCGGCGTTGTAGAAAACGTAGTCGATCGGCTCCCTCGCGGGGTTGTACGACGCGCTCGCTTCGTCGAAATTCGCCATCATCGAGGCGATATGCCCGGCGTCGACCGTTTCCTTTGCGTCAAGGCGCGCGTCGGAGAGCTTCAGATATATCTTTTTGCCTTCGTCGTCCTTTATGGACGATACGCCGGTTATGCGCTTTATAAGCGCGTACGTTTCGCCGCTGCTCGTCGTCCTGCGGTTATTCAGGTCGCCGGTGAGGAACATCGGCAGATCCTTATATTTCTGCGAGAATTTTATGATAACGGCGATCTGCTCTTTTCTTATGGTGTTGCCCGTTGTGGAATCGTTGTTTCCGTTGTGATCGAGATGCGTGTTCATATGAAGGAGCTTTACGCCGGTCGCCTTGTCCTTCAGTACGGCCCAGGTGCATATCCTCGGGTAGTTCGCGCCCTCCACGGCGGAGCCGGCGACGTCCGGCGTGTCGGACAGCCAGAAGGTGCCGTATTCGACGAGATCGAATTTATCCTTGCGGTAATAGATCGGATTCGCTTCTCCGCCCGCCGTGCGCGGCTCGCCGACGCTCGCATATGAATCGTTGAATACGTATTCGTCAAGCCACTTGCGCCACGTTACCGTGACCTCCTGCATACCTACGGTGTCGGGCATAAGCTCGTCGACAAGCCTTCGGTACATTTCGGATTTGACAAGCACGGGCGCGGGGTTGCCGTTTTCAGTCTGTATGTTGAACTGCATAAGTCTTACGGAAACGCCGTTCTCCGCGCTCCCGTTTATTGGGTAAACGTACGGCTTTACATATTTTTCCGCTTCTTCTTTCGTGCAGAAATGTATTTCGCTTATAAGCATTTTTTCGCCGCCGTCGTGGACGAGCTGTTCAAAGCTGATGCGGAAGACGTTTATACCGCCGGCGTTCGCAACGGATGAAAAATCGACGCATATATAATGCCATTCATCGCCGCCGTGTACCTGTGCGAACGGCTCGGCTTTGCCGGTCGTCACCGTGTTCGTCGCTTCAAGACCGATAACGCTGAATCTGCGGTCAAATACGTTTTCGGCTTTTACCCTGAAAACGATATAAGGTCTTTCCGCAAGGCTCGCTTTTTCCTCGTCTATCGCGTCACAGTAGGCTTTGTAATTGAAATAAAGATACGGTTTGTACGTGTTCGGCGCGGGAACGCTTTTGGACGTCACGGCAAGCACCCTGCCCACGGCAGGATCCTCCTCAAGAGCGGTCGTGCAGTACGTTTGTCTTGTGATATACGACAGTAAGCCGTCGTCGCACGCGGGATCGACGTAAATATCGGTCGATCGCGGCTGAGGAAGCAGACCGTCGTTCAAAAGTCTGAACAGGGCTGTGACGTCCTTGTTGTTGACCTGCCCGTCGTGATTGATATCGCACCGCTCATCAGGTATATCGGCGCCGCCGCTCGCGACGCGGAAAAGCAGAACGACGTCCTTATTGTTCACTCCCCCGTCCGCGTTCACGTCGCCCGACATATAAGCGGACGAAAACGAAAACAAAACGGAGGCTGAAATAATTATTGCAAAAATCAAAGATAAACCTTTTTTCATAAGTCCTCCCCGCTGTGGTTTTTTTAATTTTATCATAAATAAAACGGTTTGTCAACAAGGCTCACAAAACTTTACGGCGCAAAAGCGAAAACGGCGCGATTTTTCAAAAATCGGCGCGCGATACTTGCAAACGGCGCGATTTTGTGATACAATGGAGAAAATCGGAAAACAGAGGTGGTTTTATGTATATCAGATCGGCAGTACCGGAGGACGCGGAGCGTCTGCTTGAAATATACTCGTATTACGTTAAAAACACGGCCGTATCGTTTGAATACGAAGCGCCGTCGGTCGGGGAGTTCCGTTCGCGTATCGAAAAAACGCTTGAAAAATACCCGTATCTCGTCATCGAGGACGAAGGGATCATAACCGGCTACGCGTACGCCGGCGTATTCAAAAACAGAGCCGCATACGACCGCTGCTGCGAGGTAAGCATTTATGTCGACCGTGAAAAAAAGCGGCGCGGATACGGCAAAGCGCTTTACGGCGCGCTTGAAAAGGAGATTGAAAGCCGCGGCTTTACGAATATGTACGCCTGCATAGGCAGTCCCGCCGTCGAGGACGAATACCTTACAAATGACAGCGAAAGCTTCCACCGCCGTCTCGGTTTTATTAAAGTCGGCGAATTTCATAAATGCGGCTATAAATTCTCGCGTTATTACAATATGATCTGGATGGAAAAAATCATATTATAAAGCTCTTCACTTGTTTCCGTTCAAACTCAAAAAAATCCCGGAAGCCCTTGCAAATACAGGCTTTCGGGCTTTTTACTTGGAGTGGACGGATGCCCTGCCGGGAACTCCTGAGCCTTATAGACTCGGGGAACCCCGCACCACAGGGTGTTATCATATCTGATTCAGATCCATTACGCAAAATGAAATACAGCCGGACGGCAAATGCCGTTCGGCTGTATTTGGTCTGAGTGACTGGATTTGAACCAGCGGCCTCTACCACCCCAAGGTAGCGCGCTACCATCTGCGCCACACCCAGATTTTTCGATTGCGGAAGAATTATATCACAATACTTTGTTTTTGTCAAGTCTTTTTTCCAAAATATTGCAAATTAAATTTTTTATTTTTGACTTGACATATTATGCGGAGTAAACTATAATCTATATGACAATTCCCGAAAGGCAAGGTTTTCATTAAATGTCACACAAATTAGGCATCATCGGTTACGGCGGTATGGCGAGCTGGCATCACAACTCCATCAAGGCGAATTTCACCGATCTCGAGGTCGTCGCCGCGTACGATATAAGCAAAGAAAGGCTTGAAGCGGCGAAAAACAACGGTCTTATCGCGTTTGAAACGGTGGAGGAGTTTCTTTCCTCTCGCTTATTCGACATCGTTCTCGTCGCCGCGCCGAACAATTTTCACTGCGAATACGTCTGCCGCGCGCTTGAAGCGGGCTACAACGTGATCTGCGAAAAGCCGGTCGCTCTCAACTGCGCCGAGCTTGACAAAATGGAAGAAACGGCGAAACGCACGGGCAAGCTCTTCTCCGTTCACCAGAACAGGCGCTGGGACAAGGACTACCGCATAGTCAAAAAGGCTTACGAAGACGGTCTCGTCGGCAAGCCGTTCACAATAGAATCCCGCGTTCACGGTCAGGGCGGCATGGTCCACGGTTGGCGCGAATTCAAGGTCGCGGGCGGCGGTATGCTGTACGACTGGGGCGTTCATATGATAGACCAGCTCCTCGACATGGTACCGTCTAAGGTCGTCTCCGTATACGCTAATCTCCACTGCGTCAGGACTCTCGAGGTCGACGATTATTTCAAGCTCGTTATGAGATTTGAAAACGGCGTTACCGCGCAGGTCGAGGTCGGCACCTTCCACCTCGTCCAGCTTCCGCGCTGGTACGTCTGCGGCGACGGCGGATCGCTTGTCATAAACGACTGGGACTGCACCGGCAAGATAATACATACGAAGGACACCGTTATGAAATGGGAGCCGGTCGTGGTACAGACCAAGGCGGGTCCGACGAGAACGATGGCTCCCCGCCCCGCGGACACGCTTGAGGAAAAGCCTCTGCCCGACGTTGAGACCTCGTGGACGAGTTATTACAGAAACATTCTCGACGTTATCGACGGCAAAGCCGATCTTATAGTCACTATCCCGTCAGTACGCCGCGTGCTCAGGGTGATCGAGCTTTGCTTCGAATCCGACAGGACCGGCGAAGGAATAAAGACAGAGATCTGATGATATGAATTCTATTCCGGCAAGGGGACGTTATTATGGATATCAACTCTATTATTTCCGGCGACCGCAGAAAGGACGAATATCCGACCGTCATAACCGACGAGGAGTTTATTATAAGCTTTTTTAACGGCGGCGCAAAGGAGCTGATCCCGGGGATCGAAGAAGGCGCTGACCTTTCCGTTCTCATCGACCTGTACGAAAAATCTGATTTAAAGCGGGCGAAATATCCTTCGTCCGCCTTTATCGGTATAGGGGATAAAAAGTATTTTTCGGCGTTCTGCCCGGTATTCAACGGGTTTGAGAAGACCTGCGTTTTCTTTATAGCCGTGCCGGACGGCAAAGCGTTCGACGAATGCGAAAACTATCTTTCTATGAAGCTCGCTTCGATGACGATATGTCAGAACGAAATAGGCGACGTAGCGCCCGCGGGCAGACAAAAGGCGTACGCCCGGCTTTATTCGTCGTACAGGGCTTCCATGCGTCTGTCGACCGCGTTAGGCGGTATAGACACTACGGAGACCGTTTTTGTCCGCGACTTTTTCGACGACGCTTTTTCATACTACGACGCCGTCAAATACCGCGCTTCGGGCTCCAAAAGGCATGAGATACAGACAGACTGCGAGCTTGCGGTGATAAGCAAATCCCTTTGCGTCATGGCGATCGGCGCGTACGATATAAGTCAGCTATTATCGTCGAACGGTTACTGTTCCGTTACCGTATCGTCGGATCATGACACGACTGAGCTTGAGTTCCGCTTCAATCCGCGGCGTTCGCTCTTATCCTTTCTCCGCCGTTCAAGCGACGCGGACGAGGCGTTTTATATGGCGCTGAAGCAGAACGCGGACGTGCTTTATATGATCAAAACGCTTGCCGACAGGGTAAAAGGCGAAATATCGCTTGAATACGACCGCGATAACGGCAACGCCGTGATCCGCGTAAGCTCCGAGACGATCAAAACGCTCAAGCTGCGCTCCGGCGACTCCGTTCTTGAAAGGATCGCGAAAGACGTCGTGCTTCTGTTTACCGAAAAAAGGACGTAAACCGATACGTCCTTTTTTCGATGTCAGCCAAACGGCACTTCAAACGGCTCGCCGTATTTATACTGCGGCATCACCTCGTATCCGACAAGCCGCGACAGCTCCTCAGTCGTGACGTCGCGCGGTTTTCCGTCCTCATACACGGTGAATCTCTCGTCATAGACGAACGCCCGATAACCTTCGTCCGCTCTGTACAGCCACTTGGTCCATATCACGGAGACGACGCCGCTATCCGTCTTTTCGTAATACCCTTCGACCGAAAGACCGTACAAGGTCAGTTCTCCCGGGTCAAAATGCGGCGGCTCCGGGGCGTTTTTCTTATACTCCTCCGACAAAGCCTTTACCTGCGCGCCGATGTCGTAAACGTTTTCCGCCTCTTCCGCGTCAAATCTGTTTTTTGAATAAGCGACTTCCCTGCTGCCAACGTCGATCGATATGATCTCGTTCGTTTTACAGCCGTTTATAAATCTTCTGTACGTTATTCCGGTACCGTGCATTTCGTGCGCGAACACGCCGTTTTCAAACGGCGCAACGTAACCGAACGCCGCTTTAAGCTCCTCCGGCGCGTTTTTGACCGAAAACACCGCGCGCGGTTCGCTTATATAGCTTTCGTTTTTTAGCTCCGCTATTCTGCTTCTTACGTAATTCTCGTCACAACCGCGTTTTACGGCAAGTTCGTTGTTATCCTCTTCAAGCTCGTGCATTGCAAACTGATATCCGTATATCCAGTTTTTGTTCTGCCACAGGCTTTCGTCAAATCTGCCGCCGCTGAACGCTATAACGTCGCCGAGCGCCGGGGCGCTTCGCTCGACCGTCATAAACACCGGAGAGTCCGAAACGCATATTTCATCAGTCGACAGGTCCTTTAACATATAGCCCTCGCAGCCCGCCTGCGACAGCGCCATATAAAGGAAATCATATCCGCTCATATCGACGAAATAA
Organism: uncultured Ruminococcus sp.; assembly: GCA_902784545.1. Taxonomy (GTDB): domain Bacteria; phylum Bacillota; class Clostridia; order Oscillospirales; family CAG-272; genus UBA1248. The sequence goes on from CACZVC010000109.1 coordinate 7,904, forward strand.
TATTCCGGCATAAGATACAGGATCTCGTCAGGCACGTTTTCGCCGGATACCGTCTCGATAAGCTCAAGCTTTAAAAGACGGTATTTTGTTTTTTCGAAAAAACTGCCGAAAACGTCGCCGTGTACCTCTTTTAGTCTGACCTTTACAACTATGCCCTTTTGCCCGGCGCCACGTCGACGGCGTCCGTACCTGCGTTTTTCACGTGAAGCAAGCCGAAACCGTCCTTTACCGGATCGGAAGGCGGCGCGAGCTCCGTCTTTTCGGTTTCCGCGGTATCGCTTTCCGTGTTCGCCGAAGCGCCGCTTTCCGTTCCCGGCGCGTTATCCGGCGCTTTGTTATTCATCCTTGTCGCGAAGATCGCCGTCGTTATAACAAGGGCGGTGACAAGCGCCGCGGCTCCTGCCGTTATCAGACTTCGGTACAGGCGTTTTCCGTTATTTTCGTTTTTTTGTTCTTTGAAAGCAAACGTTTTATCGAAGTCCGGATTTTCGCCGCTTTTG
>CACZVC010000110.1 GCA_902784545.1 uncultured Ruminococcus sp.
TTTCAAGGCCGCTCGATCTGCTTTTCTACCGTTTGTTCGGACCCAAAAAGACAGCGGCGAAGCCGAAAAAAGCGCCTGTCGCCGTACCTGCTGACGGCGTGACGGAAACGCACGCGCCGGGAGCGGATAACGCGGCTGACGATACCGCGGTGTTTGAAGCCGTGCGCGGCGCCGATACAAAAACAGGCGAAACGCCGGAGGAAACCGAACGCGACGCAGATACGGCGGAAACGGCGGTATTTGAAGCCGTGCGTGAGGAAGAAGAAGGCGAAACGCCGTCTGAAGAAGACGCGGATGAAAAAGCCGAGGAAAAACCCGCCGACGGCGCGCCGGAGATCTTGCCGGACGAGCCTGACGGGGAAAACGAGCCCGAAAACGAACTTATGATAAAAGAGGGACCTGATAATGGGTAAAATTGTCTCCTTTGCAAATCAGAAAGGCGGCGTGGGAAAATCCACGTCCGCGATAAACATAGCCGCCGGTCTCGCCGTCGACGGAAAGCGCGTGCTTATAGTTGACAGCGATCCGCAGGGCAACACGACGAGCGGCGTCGGCATAAACAACGTACGACGTGCTTATATCCCGCTGTGACGGCGCGGCGGCGGTCGTTCCCACCGGATTTCCCGGACTTGACATAATGCCGTCGAATATAAGTCTCGCCGGCGCGGAATTCGAGCTTGTTGATTCTGAAAACCGCGAACAGAAGCTTAAAAGGGCGCTTTTGCCGTTGAAGGACGAATACGACGTTATAATAATCGACTGTCCGCCGTCTCTCGGTCTGCTGACCGTAAACGCGCTCGTCGCGAGCGACGGCGTCGTTGTCCCGATGCTTTGCGAGTATTTTTCGCTTGAAGGACTTGCACAGCTTTTGATGACGGTAAAGGAAATAAAGCGCAGATACAATCCGTCGCTCGAGCTGACGGGAATACTTATAACGATGTACAACGGCAGACTTTCGCTTTCGCAGGAGGTCTCCGCGGAGCTGAAAAAGTATTATTCGGACAAGCTGTTTTCGACGGTGATACCGAGAAGCGTCAAAATATCCGAGGCTCCCGGCTTCGGCGAGCCTATACAGAAATACGAAAAACACGGCAAGGGCGCCGCGGCGTATAACGAAGCCGCGAGAGAGCTGTGGAAAAGGCTGTAATGTTCCACGTGGAACAGAACGGGCGCCGGTTTACATGATTGTTCCACGTGGAACAATCGTCCGCTATTATATATATTATTCTATTATATAGAGAGGCTGAAAATGAGTGCTAAGAAAAAAGTCATGGGGCGCGGTCTGGACGCGCTGTTCGAGTCGAATTCGCGCGAGACGTCGTCGGGCGTGTCCGTTTTGTCAGTCGGCGACATAGAGCCGAACAAGGCTCAGCCGAGAAAGAGCTTTGACGAGGAGGCGATAGCCGAGCTCGCGGAATCCATAAAGATACACGGCGTTATACAACCGATAATCGTGCGTCAGGCGGGCGACGGCTTTTACGTCATAGTCGCGGGCGAACGCAGATACAGAGCGGCGAAGCTCGCCGGGCTCACCGAGGTTCCGGTCATAGTGACGGAGCTTACGTCGTCGGAGGCGGCTGAGGTCGCGCTCGTTGAAAACATACAGAGAGCGGATCTGAATCCTGTCGAAGTCGCCGAGGCGTATAAGGCGCTCATAGACGATTTTTCGCTGACGCAGCAGCAGCTCGCGGAGCGTGTGGGAAAGCCGCGCTCGTCCGTCGCAAACGCCCTGCGCCTGCTCGAGCTTCCGGACGAGATAAAAAAATACGTGGCTGACGGAAAGCTTTCCGACGGTCACGCAAAGGTCATAGCCGGACTTGACGACGCGGAGCTGATAAAGCAGGCGGCGGAAACTGTAATACGCCTGAATCTGAACGTCAGAGCGACCGAAACGTACGTAAAAAAGCTCAAAGAGCCGAAAAAGGTCAAAACCGCCGATCCGCAGAAGGTCAGCTATGAAAACGCGCTTTCGGAACGTATGTTCTCCGTTCTCGGCAGAAAAGTGACCGTGAACAAGGGCAAAAAACACACGCTCGAAATAGCGTACACCGACAACGACGATCTTGAAGCGCTTATAAAACGCATCTGCGGCGACGATATTTTCGATTTTTAAGCCTTAAAAACCGCAAATTTAAAGCGCAGTTCATAAAATTATCAAGCCAAATATATATATTAAGATTATAATAACGGCAACAATGGGTAGTATTTTTTGCCTAAAAACGCGAATAATACTACATATTGATCGAGCGGGGCTGATTTTACCCGATGTTGTGTTTTTTGCCGTTATCGGAGGGAAATTATATCATGCCACACATTTTATCCGCCATGTCGTCCCCGGAATACGCAAAGCACGTGCCGGTAATGATAGTCTGTATGTTCATCGGCGTCGTCGCGGCGGCTCTCATATCGCTTTACCATAAACACGTTCTGGGCGCGTTTATCAGGTTTCTGCGCACAAGCGGCGCGGTTGACGAGTCGACGGCGATAAGACTCAGCGATACGAAGTTCAACAAAAACGTTTTCGTGCGGGCGGCTATCAGAAACGGCAGGACGTACTCCTCGGTTCTCCGCACCGTCGCGCCGGAGGATAAAGGCGCGGTAAAAAGCAAACGCAGCGAGCGGGAGCGCGTCATATCCGAAAGCGGATATTATATCCCCGAGGAGCTTTCGTTCCGCGCGGACAACATCTTTTCAAAAAAAGGCACCACGGTTTTGTCGGCGATAACGGGAGTGCTGCTTTTCGCGCTCGTCGCGGCGGTCTCCTACGTTGTCGTTCCGCAGATAATCGATATATTCAAAAACTTCACCGGAATGCAGTAATAAATACGGCGTTTTGCAAATATCATATAACAAAGGAACTGCAAACGGAGAATAAAAGTGAAAATAAAGGAAAAAACAAAGATAAGCAAGGCCGTCAAAGCCGTTATCATCGTTCTTGTGCTTGCGTTCGTGTTCGCCGGGGCGGCGTATCTGACGATATATCTGTCGGGTTACCGCGTCGTGCGCTATCAGAGCCCGGACGGAGAGACGAGATTTCTCGGCAAGGTGGATAAAAACGGTCAGCCGCAGTCCGGCACGGTATATTTTGCGGACGGACGGCGCGCGCAGCTCGATCTTAAAAACAATAAGATAGAATATTCCGACGATTCCGTTTACGTCGGGCAGACAAAGGAGCTTTTGCCTGACGGCAAGGGCAAGCTGACGTTCGTGAACGGCGAGTCTTACGAGGGTGATTTCGTGGCAGGTGAAATGACCGGCTACGGCACATATATATATTCGCCGGCGATAGGCGACAAATACGAGGGCTTTCTGAAAAACGGCAAGCGCGAAGGAAAGGGCAAATATACGTGGTCCGACGGCTCTTATTACGAGGGCGGCTTCAAGGACGATATGAAGCACGGCGAGGGCACGTTCATATGGGCCAACGGCGCAAGCTATAAAGGCACCTTCGTAAACGACGTCAAGGACGGCAGGGGAGTTTACGTTTTTGCAAACGGCGACAAGTACGAGGGAGATTTCGTCTCCGACGTGCGCACCGGCACGGGAACCTACACCTGGCAGAACGGCGAATACTACACGGGAGAATTCAAAAACAATATGATGGACGGCAGGGGGACGTATTACTGGACCTCCGGCAGGTCCTATGAAGGGACGTTCAAGGAGAACAAAATAGTCTGGGAACTCAGCTGAGTGCCCGAAAATCCGCCGGACAACGCCGGCAAATATCAGAAAAGGGTAAATATCTTGAAACAGCTTGTATCTTTATGCGGAGTGTTTCTTGCCGCGGCTCTTATGATCCCGTCGGTAATAACGCTTACATACAAAAAAACAAATCCGCCGGTGCCGGAGGTCACGGATGAGATTGTTCTCACCGAGACCGAAACGGAGACCGAAACAGAAGGGGAGACCGCGCCTCCGCCGGAGTATTTCGACACGTGGGACGTTTTCCATCTGGTCGATCCCGCGCCGGACGCGCCGGGCGGCGAGGACGCGATCGAGACCGGTTATCCGGAGCTCGTATATCACGGCGAACAGCAAGACGGCACGATGGTCGACAGATATGTAAACTATCCGTCGTTTGAAAGCGACTGGGAGATAGAGGAGGAGCGCGTTCTCGGTCCTCTCACGGCTACCGAGCCGGAGACCACGGCTCCGCCCGAGACCACGACGGCTCCCGTGACCACAAAAGCGCCGGTGACAACGAAGGCGCCCGAAACGACAAAACCCGAAACGAATAAAGATCCCGACCCGAAACCGTCGAAGACAGACGACGAGCCGAACACCGCGCCCGGTCCCGAGGACAACAAAACGGGCAAATACGTCGGCTGCGACGCGAGGACGGTAAAGGTCTACATCAAATCGCGCGGAGAATACGCGGAAATGCTCATGGGCGACTACCTTATAGGCGTCGTCGCCGCGGAAATGCCCGTCAGATTCGGTATAGAGGCTCTGAAAGCTCAGGTCGTTGCGAGCCGCACGTTCGCAATATTCAAAATGCAGTCAAGCTCGTACTATCATTCTTCACAGCACGGCAGCGAGGGCGCCGACGTCTGCACGAACAGCGGACACTGCCAGGCGTATCTCTCCTACGAATCAGCGCTTGCGTCGTGGTCCGATAAGGAATACTGCAAGAACGTGTACGCGAAGATAAAGAAAGCGGTGCTTGAGACCTCCGGCGTCATCCTTACCTACAAGGGCGAGCCGATAGAGGCTGTTTTCCACGCGTCCTCCTACGGTATGACCGATTCGATCGGCAACGTCTGGGGCGGACCGCATCCGTGTCTTGTCGGCGTTTCCACACCCGAAACGCTCAGCACGCCTTACGTTTATTCAAAAGAAGTGTTCACCTCCGCGGAGGTAAAGCAGAGGATCCTGCGCAGATTCCCGAAAGCCACGTTCCCGGCCGATAAAGCCGACTGGCTGAGGATAGTCAAAAACGAAAACGGCAGAGTGCAGAGGCTTTACTGCGCCTCCGAATACGTGACCGGCAACTCGTCGAGAAGTCTGTTCGGACTCGAATCGAACTGCTATACGATAAGCTATAACAAAAACGAGGACACGTTCACGTTCGAGGTATACGGCTGGGGTCACGGCGTCGGTCTGAGTCAGTACGGCGCGGGCATCTACGCCGAGCAGGGCAAGGATTACAAGTACATCGTAACGCACTATTATAAAGGCGCGGAGCTTACGATATGGAAATGAGGAATAAATGACGTTCAGAATACTCGCGCTCGGAGACGTTGTCGGCCCTGACGCCGTTAAACGTCTCTGCGACGAGCTGTATTCGATACGCCGCGACGGAAACATAGATTTTGTCGTCTGCAACGGCGAAAACGCCGCCGCGTCGAACGGTATAGATATCCGCACGGCAAACGAGCTTATAAAATACGGCGTTGACTGTATAACGCTCGGCAACCATACGTTCAAAAGAAGAGAAATAAGGGAGTACCTGGATGAGACGAAGAATATCGTCCGTCCGGGTAATTTTCCGTCGGAGGTTTCCGGTATGGGATATACGATCCTGCCGGAAAACGGCGTGCGCGTGCTGATTATGAACGTGCTCGGGGTCGTGTATCTCGAGCCGCTCGCCTGCCCGTTCCGCACGGTTGACAAAATGCTGCGCGCGGCTCAGGGCAAGTACGATATATCCGTGCTCGATATACACGCCGAGGCGACGAGCGAAAAAATAGCGATGTCGCATTACTTCGACGGCAGAATAGATATAATATTCGGCACGCATACGCACGTGCAGACCGCCGACGAACGCGTGATGCCCAAAGGAACGGGATATATAACGGATCTCGGAATGTGCGGACCGGACGATTCCGTCCTCGGTATAAAAAAGGAAAATATAATAGAAAAGATGACGATGCACACGCCGGTGAAATTCGATTTCTCCGATAACCCGGTAACGCTGCACGGCGCGATATTTGAGTACGATACGGAAAAGAAGCGCTGCGTGGACGTGAAAAGATTTGAGATGTGACGTCAAGAATTAAGAATTCAGAATTAAGAATTCAGAGACGAATATTTTACCTTCTCCTATAGGAGAAGGGGGACCGCGTCAGCGGTGGATGAGGCGAACAAAGTCTGTACTCTGACAATAAAACTTATAGGGGGCGCTTCTGTTGCTTTTTAATGCAAAAAAAATCATCACGGTTTTTGCATATTTGTATTCATATGCTTTTACGATTATTGTCATAAGAAAGAGTGACAGTATTCCAAATAAAGCAAAAACATATGTAGAAAACAGAAAGTCTTTTGATTTAGTTTTATTTGGCGACGGAATTAATGATTTTGTTGTTTTTGCGATTATATTGAGTTTGCAATATAATAATTCTAACGCACAAATTAATCTTATCTCTCTTGCTATAGTAATTTTTATATTGCTGATGGTCTCAATTTATTGTTGCATAAAACTAATGAAATTAATTGTTAGATTTAAAGTCTATATTGAATCAACGAAGAATCATAATGCAATAAGACCAATTTATTACCATCTTTGCATATTCAAAATCGTTTTAAAATTATTGATATCTGTCTTAGTAAGCACAATAATTTGATGGTTATCGTTATACGGAGGTTTCCTTAACATTGTTACTCCCCTCTATTCCCCCATACCCCCAAACCCCCGCCGCCCCCCGAAGTATCGGGACTTTGCAGCGTAAGCTGCGCGCGCGGGCGTCCCCCCACCGCGCCGCGCGCTTATTATATACTGATTCATTATCTTGAACCGCTGTTTCTCCTCACGCCCCGAAGGGGCATATCGCGTCGAAGATATATCGCGCCTGAAAGGCATATCGCGTCCGAAGGACATATCGCTTTTTCTGCGATATACCGCGCTTCGCGACGAATGAAACGGGAGGGCGGACCCTCCCCTACAAACGGCTTCGTTTATTGTGCGGCGGTGATTTGCGGGAGGGCGGACCCCTCCCCTGCAAGCGATAAACCAATTTTCCTAAAGGAAGAAGTAATGTTTGAAGTAATAAAAACAGAAGGCCGCGCGAGGCGCGGCGTTTTTACCTCTGTCCACGGCACGGCGCAGACGCCGGTGTTCATGAACGTCGGAACGTCCGCCGCCATAAAAGGCGCGGTGTCGACGATGGATCTGTACGAGCTCGGCTGTCAGATAGAGCTGTCGAACACGTATCATCTCCATATCCGTCCGGGCGACGACGTCATACGCGATATGGGCGGCATACGCAAATTCTTCAACTGGGAACGCCCCGTCCTGACGGACAGCGGCGGTTTTCAGGTGTTTTCGCTCGCGCCTCTGCGCAAAATAACCGAGGAGGGCGTCAGATTCGCCTCGCACATAGACGGCAAACGCATTTTCATGGGACCCGAGGAATCCATGCGGATACAGTCGAATCTCGCCTCAACGATCGCGATGGCGTTCGACGAGTGCGTCGAAAACCCCGCCGAGTATTCGTACGCCAAAGCCTCGACCGAGCGCACGTACCGCTGGCTGCTCCGCTGCAGAGCCGAGCTTGACCGGCTCAATTCCCTGCCGGATACCATAAACCCCGAACAGATGCTTTTCGCCATAAACCAGGGCGCGACGTATAACGACCTGCGCATAAACCACATGAAGCAGATCGCGGAGCTCGATATGGACGGATACGCCGTCGGCGGTCTCGCCGTCGGAGAGCCGACCGAGGTAATGTACGACGTGCTCGACAACGTCCTGCCGTACGCTCCGGAGGACAAGCCGCGCTATCTTATGGGCGTCGGCACGCCGGAGAATATAATCGAGGGCGTTTACCGCGGCGTGGATTTCTTCGACTGCGTAATGCCGTCGCGCAACGCGCGCCACGGATTCCTGTTCACGTGGGAGGGTACGGTAAACCTCAATAACAAGAAATACGAGCGCGACAGCTCGCCGATAAGCAAAAGCTGTAACTGCCCGACGTGCCGCAATTATTCCAAAGGATATATAAGACATCTGCTGAAATCGAAAGAAATGCTCGGAATGAGGCTCGCCGTCATGCATAATCTTTACTTTTACAACGAGCTGATGGGCCGTATCCGCGCCGCGCTCGACGCCGGAGAGTATGAGAATTTCTATCGCAGATATGCTACATCTTTGTCCGAAAGGGCTGAATAAAACAATATATAGATGAAACACCCGGACGAGTGTAGGCATATTGAAAAATCTCGGAAAAACCCCTTGACAATTGGGAAAAAAAGTGATATATTAGACAGGCGCTCCGAAAGGAGAGGGGTATACCTCAGGGGGAGCGGGAGAGAGTACTTCGGAAGAAGCGAAAAAAAGTTGAAAAAAACCGAAAAAACTTTTGAAAAAGTACTTGACAAACGCGAAACTTTGTGATATACTTAACAGGCTGTCGCGCGAACGGCAGCGGGATTGGTCCTTGAAAATTGAACAACAGAAAAGAGAAAAAAGCAAGTGTGAAAAATCATACAAAGCGAAATCTCGATGACTGCAAAATTTGAGGGGTTCCCCCCGCGAACTTGAGAGCGGAGGGGTTCCCGAATACTCTTTAAAAGTAAGAAGAGCGAAACAGAATTAAACTTTAAGTTGGTTCTACGCGGAGCAAACGCTTCGCATAAAATACAAAACTTAGAGAGTTTGATCCTGGCTCAGGATGAACGCTGGCGGCGTGCTTAACACATTCAAGTCGAACGATGAAGTTCCTTCGGGGACGGATTAGTGGCGGACGGGTGAGTAACGCGTGAGCAACCTGCCTTGCAGAGGGGGATAACACAGGGAAACTTGTGCTAATACCGCATGATGCATACTGATCGCATGTTCGGTATGCCAAAGGAGCAATCCGCTGTAAGATGGGCTCGCGTCCGATTAGGTAGTTGGTGAGGTAACGGCCCACCAAGCCTGCGATCGGTAGCCGGACTGAGAGGTCGAACGGCCACATTGGAACTGAGATACGGTCCAGACTCCTACGGGAGGCAGCAGTGGGGAATATTGGGCAATGGGCGAAAGCCTGACCCAGCGACGCCGCGACGCCGCGTGAGGGAAGAAGGTCTTCGGATTGTAAACCTTTGTCATCAGGGACGAAGAAATGACGGTACCTGAGAAGGAAGCCACGGCTAACTACGTGCCAGCAGCCGCGGTAATACGTAGGTGGCGAGCGTTATCCGGATTTACTGGGTGTAAAGGGTGTGTAGGCGGAGGAGCAAGTCAGATGTGAAATATTAAGGCTCAACCTTGATACTGCATTTGAAACTGTTCCCCTTGAGTGTGGGAGAGGTAAGCGGAATTCCCGGTGTAACGGTGAAATGTGTAGATATCGGGAGGAATACCGGTGGCGAAGGCGGCTTACTGGACCATAACTGACGCTGAGACACGAAAGCGTGGGGAGCAAACAGGATTAGATACCCTGGTAGTCCACGCCCTAAACGATGAATGCTAGGTGTGGGGGCAAAAGCCTCCGTGCCGCAGCTAACGCAATAAGCATTCCACCTGGGGAGTACGGCCGCAAGGTTGAAACTCAAAGGAATTGACGGGAGCCCGCACAAGCAGTGGAGTATGCCGAAAAAAAGCTTGTAATGAGCTAATGCCCCTTCGGGGGAATTCGGAGACAGGTGGTGCATGGTTGTCGTCAGCTCGTGTCGTGAGATGTTGGGTTAAGTCCCGCAACGAGCGCAACCCTTACGGTTAGTTGCCCTCTGGGCTCTCTGGCCGGACTGCCGTTGACAAAACGGAGGAAGGTGGGGATGACGTCAAATCATCATGCCCCTTACGTCCTGGGCTTCACACGTACTACAATGGCGCAAACAAAGGGAAGCGAAACCGCGAGGTGGAGCAAATCCCATAAAAGGCGTCCCAGTTCAGATTGTAGGCTGCAACCCGCCTATATGAAGTTGGAATTGCTAGTAATCGCGGATCAGCATGCCGCGGTGAATACGTTCCCGGGCTTTGTACACACCGCCCGTCAAACCATGAAAGTTGGGAA
>CACZVC010000111.1 GCA_902784545.1 uncultured Ruminococcus sp.
TTTTCACGGTTTCTTCCGAAACAATATTTGCTTTTTGCGCTATTTCGATCCAATATTCTGTTTCATAGCATTCTTTCAGGGCGATTTGCAGTTTTGCGATGAAGTCGGCTTTTCCGTGAGCGTATTTTGCCTCACGGATATTCGCTCCGATGCTTGTACCGCTCCGTTCAAGCTGATTTGCAAGGGAATAGTGACCTTTAATGCTGTCGGTGAGTTTCAGAATTTGAACCGCAAATTCGGTTGAAAGATCAGCGAGTTTATTTTCAGCCATGATAAAACCTCTCGTTTCTTAATGAAATCGCGGCATTTGCCCCATTCCCCAAAACTCGCGTGGCTCGTTTCGGGGACCCCGAGGGGAGGCGGTGAAATCCTCGCGATGCTCGGATGAAATCGTTCGCTTTGCTCGCGATGAAATCATATCCGTCCTCCAACCCGACGAAGTCGGATTTCATCACGAAGTGATTTCATCCACGAAGTGGATTTATCCCGTCCGTAAGGACGGATTTAGTTGAAAACCCGATGCTTTCGCATCGGGTTTTCTGGCGGAGAGGATGGGATTCGAACCCATGTGCGCTTTCACGCAAACTGATTTCGAGTCAGCCCCGTTATGACCTCTTCGATACCTCTCCGTAATTGACTTTCCTAATATATCACATTTTTTCAAAAAAATCAAGGGGTTTTGAAAGAAATTTTGATTTAATTTGATTTTTTACGGATCTTCGGCTTATGTTAAGTTTTATTATATGGTTTATTTTTTCATATTCTTATGGTACAATATAATCCCGCAAACGCGATAAAGGTGGTGAAACGATATGAAGCAAATGATTTATACGCTTGTTATCCTTTTGTTGTTTATGCTTTCAGGCTGCGGCGCAGCAGGATCCGGGACCGGAGCCGTTACGACGGACGGCGGCGCGACGGAGACGGACGCCGATACCTCCGCGGAAACGGAGACCGTGACGGAAACGGAGACTGCCGCGGAAACTGAAAAAAGAGAGCTGACGCTCGATTTTTCAAAAAAGCTCACCGCCGCAGGAACGAAAATACTTACGTTCAAATGCCCGGAAAATGATTACGTTACAGCGCAGGGCTGCTGTTTTGACGGCGAAAACTGGGTCGCGGCTTTCAACAAATTCGATAAAAACGGCGAGGAATGCACGCTGTTATGCAAATTTGACAAAAACGGTGCGCTTATAAAAACGAGCGACGGACCGCTTTATCTCGAGCACGCGAACAATATAACCTATATCCCTGAAAAATCGGCGTATTTTGTCACCTCCTGTCAGGGTACCGTCAGGGAATGCTGGAATGGTTATTCGCTGGTCGACCGGGACACGCTTGCGGTTACGGAAAAAGGAAATCTCCCGGCGCCGTTTTTCGCCATGTCGTACTGTCCCGAAAGAAACGCCTACGCCTCCGGCAGGTGGAGAGGGGAAACGCTCGATTTCTGGAACGGCGACCTTGAAATAACGCTTACGAAAAACGTCAAGGTCCCCGGTACGCTTTCGCAGGGCGTGTTCGCCGCTGAAGATTACGTCTGGTTCGTCCGCTCCTCGCAGAACGGCTATCATCAGGAATTCCGCGTATATGACTGGGACGGAGAGCTTGTCGCGGAAATACCGCTGACGCTCAAGGGCGACGCGGAATCCGAATCCGTCAATATAATTGACGGCGTCGTATACGTTACCTCGAACGCCGGAAGAAGAGCGTATCTTTACCGCGTTGAGTTTTCGGAAGCGGAATAAATATTGACAAACGTTTTTTATTGTGATATATTGTTTACGGTGAAAGTAAAATTATCTGAAAGGTGAAAACGATGAAAAGGATATCCCTGTTTCTTGTTCTTGTGATAATATTCGCGTCCGTCTGCGTTACCGGCGCAGGCGCCGCGGGATCGGCTCCGAGGCTCGTTTACGAGCCGGTGGGCGTTACGTACAAGCCCGGCACGAGGGTCGTTATGAAAACGACCGCCGCCGGCTCAGGTCTGCATTTCAACTGGCTTGTGACGGTATCGACGGAAACCGGCGATTTTACATACGATCTTACAAAGTCAGCGGGAATAAAAGGCTTTGAATCGCACGACAAAAACGGAAAAATGAAAATCAGCATGACGACGAGCCCCGGCCTGAACGGAGAATACACCTCGGAGCTGATATTCGATAATATCATTCACGCCGAATACGGTATATTCGTAAGCTGTCTCGTTTCAAACGAATACGGCTCTAAGGAGACCGACAGGGCTTTCATGTTCCCGTCGCTGTCGGGATTGCCTCTGCCGGAGGTCGAGCTTAAAGCCGAGGTCGATATACGCATGGGCAAGGTGCTCAAGCTCGCCTGCAACGTTTACGAGCCGGACGGTTTTTCGTATGACGGGATCGAATACGTCTGGTACGAAACGCCTGACGGCGACAAGGGCAACGGCGTGAAGATCGATTACGAGGACGGTCCCGTTCTCGTTCCCGATCATTTCAACTGCGGCACGTATCATTATTACTGTATGTTTTTCATTACGAAAAACGGTGAGTCGTACTATTACGAGACCGGCGTGAGCGACGTAAGGATCTACGCGCCGGAGACGAACGTCGCGTATTCGTGCGACAGATACGAGCTTAATGTCGGTCAGACGGCGACCTTAAAAGCGACGGCGACGGTCACGCCGTCGTCGGACAAAGGCGAGCTTTCGTATCAGTGGATGAGAGGAAACAACAACATAATCGGCACGTTTACCGAGATAAAAGGCGCGACCTCCGACACTCTGACGGTCACGGGCGCGGAAAAAGCCGGCAGGACTTATTACTGCTGTATAGTTACAAACACCGTCGACGGCGCGAAATTCTCAAGTATGTCGAGCGACGCCGTTATTGTTGAGATCAGAAGCACCGGCGTAAGATCCGCGGAATTCATACAGACACCGTCGGACGTATCCGCGGATGAAGGAGAAGACGCCGTGTTCAGCGTAAAGGCGTCGGACGCCGTAAAATACGAATGGGTAAGAGTCGACGGCGGGAAAAACGAAAAGCTTGAAAACGGCAAAAACGGCGTAAAGTCCGGCGCGGACGGCGAAACGCTCGTTATTACCGCCTTGAAGGAGCTTAACGGAAGCAGCTACGTCTGCAATGTTTACGGCGCGGACGGCAATTCCGTATCGTCTTCGCCCGCGACGCTTACTGTCATCGAAAAAACGGCTGCGCCGTCGCTTCCCGCGATCACGGAGCAGCCGCAGTCTAAAACGCTTGGTCTTGACGGTGAGGCGAAGCTCCGCGTTACCGCGGTAAGCCCCGAGGGCGGAGAGCTCGTTTACAGGTGGTATATCAGCGATACCGGGACGTACGGCGATATCCGCGCGACGGAGGACGGCTTCGGCGACACGTATACTCCCGAAAAAACGCCGGGCGTAAAATACTACTGCGTCGCCGTGCGGAACCATGTAGGCAAAGCGGACAGCGATCCCGTATACTCCGATTTTGCGAGAATAGAGTATACGGAAGATACTTCGGACGCTAAGACGGAAACGGATACGCCGGCGGGAACGGAAAGCGCGGACAGCTCCACGCCCGCTGTTGACGGTCAGTCCGCCGCGACAGACACGGCTTCGGGCGCCGTTTCGCAGGAAAGCGGAGAAAACGGAACGAACGGACTCGTTATCGCGCTGTGCGTGATCATAATCGCGCTTCTGCTCGCTCTTATCGGCGCGGGCGTATTCATAATCCTCAAATTCATTATAAAGAAAAATAAATAAAATCACCGGGGTCTGAAACGACCCCGGATCTTGATTTTACAACGTTTTTACACCCCGGTCCCGTCGAATTCCGGCGTGTATTCGGTTTTGCCCGACGAGATCTCCTGAAAGAAGCCGTCGAAGCCGAGGCTCAAAGCAAGCTCCGATACGCGGCGGTATTCGAGCTTGGTGAGCTTTCTGTTTATCTCTTTGAATTCGCACGCCCGGTACATCGGCACGTACTGCGACATAAGGGATAAAAGGAATTTGCTTTTATCATAATTTTGTGATAAAAATACGAGCACCTTTTCGCTTTCGTCTTTGTTTGACGGCAAAACGAGGTGGCGCACTATGACGCCGCGCTTCATAATCCCGTCCGCGCCGTATTCGCAGCCGCCGCGCTGACGGAGCATTTCATCTAGCGCCGCGGAGGCGACGGACGGATAATCCGGCGCGCCGGAATATCTTTCCGCCAAAGCGGGCGTAACGTATTTGAAATCGGGCAGGTAAATATCTATATACCCGTCAAGAGCTTTGAGCGTTTCGATGCGCTCATAGCCCGAGGTGTTGTAAACCACGGGTATTTCAAGCTTTGCGATATCGAGAGCTTTTATTATATCGGGCACGTAAGGCGTTGGCGACACGAGATTTATATTGTGACAGCCCTCGTCCTGCAGGCGCAGCATTATTTCGGCGAGGCGCTTTACCGTGACGCTTTTGCCGGTCTTCGCGTTTGACAGCTCATGATTCTGGCAGAACACGCACGACATGGGACACCCGGAGAAGAACAGAGCGCCGGAGCCGTTTGTGCCTGAAACCGGCGGCTCCTCATAGTAATGAGGGGCGGCTCTGCCGAGGCGAAGAACGTCCGCGCCGCAGAGACCGCGCTGATCCGGCCGCCGTGCGCCGCATTTTTTCGGACAAAGACTGCATTTTAACATAAAATACCTTTACAAATCTCAAATTTTGATATATAATAAGTCAAACGGAGGTGATACCTTGTATTTCGATAATATAGACAGAATGTGCGAGGAAGCCGTAAACAGTCTGGCGGTGCCGTCCGCGGTCGTGGCTGTCGGCGACAAAAACGGCGTTTACCATAAAAAGGCGTTCGGCTATTCACGCGTCATAATGAACGAAGACAAGCCGGAGGGAGTTTTTGCTGGACCCGTACCCGATAACGCGGTAAAGGCGACGACCGATACCGTTTACGATATGGCGTCCTTATCGAAGCTGATAGGTACGACTATGGTCGTCCTGCGGCTGATAGAGGAGGGGGCAATGACTTTGCCCGACACCGTTTCGCGTTATTTTCCCGACGCTCCGGAGGACAAACGCGATATAACGGTAAAACAGCTGATGACGCATTGCAGCGGCATATCCGCGCATTTCAATATAGAATCCGAATGTGAAAAGGGCTTTGACGTGCCGCACGCTGTGCTGAATTATCCGCTTAAATACGAAGCGGAAACAAAGGTCGTTTATTCGTGCATGGGGTATATCCTGCTTGCGAAAATGGCTGAGGTCTGCACCGGCAAGCCGCTTGACGTTTTGGCGGACGAGCTTGTTTTCAAACCGCTCAAAATGCGCCGCACGGGTTACGTTCCGTTAAAAAACGAAAGATTTGACGGCTGCGACATAGCGACGGAGGAGTGGTCGCCGAAGCTCGGGCATTATATCCACGGCGTCGTCCACGACGAGAACGCGCGCTTTATCGGCGGCGTTTCGGGCAACGCGGGCGTGTTTTCGTGTATCGACGATCTCTGCAATTTCGGTATGATGCTCTCAGCCCGCGGCGAATTTGAGGGCAAACAGTTCCTCTCGCGCCCGACCTTCGAGCGCGCTATAACGAATTACACGCCGTACGGACCGGAAAACAGAGGTCTTGGCTTCCAGCTCACCGTCGGAGGTCTCTGCGCGACGGGCGACCTTTTCTCGCCGTATTCCTACGGTCACAACGGATTTACGGGAACGTCGCTTTACGTAGACCGCGACACCGGGCTTTTCGTCGTACTGCTCACGAACAGAGTACACTACACGAGGCAGTCGGACGGGCTTTACAGGTTCCGCCGCAGACTGCATAACGCCGCCATGGCGGACTACACGAGAATGATTATACAACAATAATAACGCTTTTAGTGTTTACCGTTTATTGCTGTTTTGTAAAAAAGGTAGTTTTATGTTAAAAAAATTCATCAGCGTATCGCTTTGCCTGCTTGTGATTCTGCCGCTTTTCGCTTTTGCGGAGCAGAGAAACGAAGCGTATTACACGGCGGGCTTTGACGACGACGAGCTTCCCGACGGTACGGACGTCACCTTCGGAGAGGACGGATATATATACGCGGAGAACAAAGAGCTTGTATTCGAGGCGTCGGATACGTATCCGCCGGTCTCAACCGTGCTTTTTCCGTTCAGGGTCAGGCTTGAGGAATACGTTTACGAATGCGACGTAAGGATCGGCGAATTTTTGTCAGACAGCTGTTTTCTTTCCCTGTGCTTCGGCGCGGAGAACGACGAGCTTTTATACGAATTCTCGCTTAAATGCCGCGCGGATGATATCGACGGGGCGGCGCTTCGCTATAAAAACGGAGCTTCAAGCCGGAAAACGCTTTCCTGCGCTTCGCTTTCCTCGGTCGACGGCGCGGAGGGGATCGCCTCTGAAAAGCTCGACGGCGGCAGGATAAAGCCCGGCGCGGAATTTCATCTGTCTGTCGCCGTAAAAGACCGTTCGGCGTTCTGCTTTATCGACGGCGTTCAGGTGATCGAGGGCAGGCTCAAAACGTCGGGCGGCGGTTACGTCGGGCTCGACGGGCGCGGCGTCGTGTTTTCCGCGGACAACGTATCCGTAAACGGCGACATACCGTCCGCGGTCAGCGCCTCCGACGCTTTTGCCTCTGAGCTGTATTCTATAAAGACAGGCGTCGTCGAGCCGCCGCTTACGGTGCAGAGAGACAAAACGTCTTTGCCGCCGCTTTCGGCTGATTCGGCAAGGGCGGGCGCGGTGATGATCACCGTTAGAGAATCCGGCGGCGCGCTTCACGGTTATGACGGCGCGGTCGATTCAGGCGAGCTTATGAGCCGCCTCGAAAGGTTTTCCGGTCTCGCTTTGCCCGCGTTTTACGTGTCCGATACGCCGACGGCAAAGCTTTTGTCGGAATTTCTGAAAGAAAATTCGATAAACGACGCGTTTGTCGTCGTTTCAAGAAACGCTTTTATTCCCGAATTCAGGGATAACAAATATATACGCCTTGTGTTCGATATGTCGTCGCGCGACAGCGTCGGACTTTCCGACGTTTACGACGCTGTGTATTCAAGCGGCGTGCGCACGGTTATGCTGTCGGAGAGCGCGGCTGACGCGGAAACCGTTTACGGTCTGCACAAGCTCCTTATTTCCGTGTGGGTCAGCGGCTCAGCCGATATACCGTCGCTGTTCGACGCGGCGGTCAACGGCGCTGACGCGATAGTCACCTCGGAGAGCGCGTCGTTTATTTCCGCGCTCGAGGATACTGAGGAAAAAACGGTCCTTCGCCGCCCCGTCATAATATCCGACGGCGGCGACGGCGCCGCCGCGCCGACAAACTCCCTGAAAAGCGTTTTGGCGGCGTTTTCGTCCGGCGCGTCGGCGGTAAAGGTCGATCTTCAGCTTACGCGCGACGGCGTGCCGGTGATATACGACGGCGATTATACCGCGGGAATGTCCGGCGATCTCGTTATTTCCGAGACGAATTTTACGGCTTTGAGGACCCTGACGTACAGGGACAGCCGTATGGACCGGACGGAGAGGATAACCTCGCTCGAGGAGCTTTTTGAGGCTGTCTGCCGCGACCGGCCCGAAGCGGTCCTTCACATAAACATCGAAAACGTTCAGGCGGCGGAGAAGACCGCCGCGCTCGCGGCGGAGTACGATATGCGCCGCCGAATAGTGATTCTGAGCGGCACGCCCGACGTTTTGCGCGCCGCCTCCGCACTGGGATTAGCCGCGGCGTACACCGGCGGCCCGTACGTTTGGGACGGGCGCGGCGACGCGCAGGCGATAAGCGCGCTCTGCCGCGGTCTGTTATCATACAATTCCGCTTTTTACGGCGATTTTCCGGGTATGCCGGAGGAGCTTGTGAAGCTCGCGCATCAGAGAGGGCTTACCGTGGT
>CACZVC010000112.1 GCA_902784545.1 uncultured Ruminococcus sp.
GACCGGGTGAGAGAAAGACACGAAGCGGAATTTGAAAAACTCAAAGCCCCGTATATAAAATCGGCGCTCGATACTGTCCCGGCGCATATGCGTAGAGCAAGAGAATATGAGTTACAGTTTTTGTTTAGCTCTGACGGTTGGTTTATTCTCCACTGTATCAAAGCTTTGCTTGATGAAGGTAAGCTGAAGTTACCGACAGAAGAACAGAAAAAAGCACTATCAACAATTATTTATGTGGAATAACTATTTGCCGCCGGCTATCTCCGGCGGCAAAACATTTCCCATCAAAATTTATTATTGAATAAGAAGAACGGAGAAACTATCAATCACATAGTTTCTCCGTTTAGTGTTTTTTTAGTCTGCTCCCGCCGACTGACTCTCATTATCCTTATGAGAATCAGCCTACAGGCGTCCTTTAAATTATGCTGTAACTTGGTAAGGGGAATCGAACGCAGTGTTAAGAAAACACCGCTCAGCCCGTAATCAAATCAAACGACAGTTTTTACGCTTACCTCGCCGCAGACGAATTTATAGGTTTTTCCGTCCTTTTCCGCCAGAAGACCGAAATCGTCGTCGACACCCTTATAATCATATTCCGCGCCGTTTATCAAGAGCTTTTTGCCTTTTAGATAGCTTTTTTCTCTGTAATATTTTATAAAACCGTCGTCCGGCAGTTTTTCATATATTTCCGAAAATTCCGAAAGCACAAGTTTGATAATTTTATCGTTATCCGCTTCGTTATCATAAAGCCATCCGGCAATTTCCGGAGCGTTCACACCGGGGCAGACGGTATTTATACCGACGCCGAGCACCGCCCAACCTTTGTCAAGGTTTGATTCCGTTAATATTCCGCAGACTTTTTTATCGGCTTTATAAATATCGTTTACCCATTTTATCCGGCAGTCGAAGCCGAGGCTTTCAAGCGCTTTGCAGACGGCGGCCGCCGCGGCGGGAGTTATAAGCGTAAGCCGTGAGAAACGCGGACGCAGTATAACGCTCATATAAATGCCGCCCTCGGGCGAGTAAAACGAGCGCCCTACCCTTCCTCTTCCCGCGCTTTGTTTCCGTGCAATAACAACAGTCCCCTCCGGCGCGCCGGAGGAGGCTTTTTGCTTTGCTGTATCGTTTGTGGACGGAAGCTCGTCAAAATATATAAAGTCGAATTTCATTATTTTCCTATGCTCTGAAACCATTGTAAGATAGCGTTTGCGCCGCCGGTAAGAAAGCCTATAAGCGTAATAATACCGAAGATCAAAAGCACAAGTATAAGAACGCAGAAATTGGATCTTGCAAAGTTCCTTTTGTTCACGTTTTTAGAGCCGAACGAGAAAATAAGAATAAATATGAATCCGATAAAGGGGATTGAAAACAGGATCGAATATCCGAAATATCCCCACATTGAAATAGGTTGAAATTCGGCAGGTACGTTATATGTTTTTTTCATTTTTTATACCTCGTTTTTTTTCATAATAACACATTTTTTTCATCTTGTCAATAATTTGAAAGTATTTTTTCATACTATAATCTGTTAGAATTATACAAGAATAATGAAACGGAGGAGGTTTCATATGAAAGATTTATCAAAGGGAATGTTATACGGCGTCGACGCTCTCGGCAGAAAAACGCCGATCGACGTACGCGGACCGCGCGAAAACAGGCAGGTCGGCATATTCTACTTTTTATGGAGCGGCGAACACGGAAGACACGCTCCGCTCGATATCACAAAAATCATCGCCGAGCATCCCGACGCGGGCAAACGCTTTGACGTTTGGGGCAATATCGGTCAGATGCACCACTGGGGCGAGCCTTTTTACGGTTATTACTATTCCGACGACGAATGGGTAATAAGAAAGCATATGAAGCTTTTGATGCAGGCTGATATCGACTTTTTATTCTTCGACACCACAAACGCCGTTATATATGAGAAAAACGCGAAAAAAGTGCTTTCCGTATTGCAGGAATACCACGACGAGGGCTTCAAGATCCCGAAAGTGATGTTTTACACAAACACACAGTCGGGCAAAACCGTGCAGAAAATATATGACGCGATATACAAGCCGAATTTCTGTCCCGACACGTGGTTCCGTTTTGATAAAAAACCTCTTATAATCGCTATCGAGGAGGAATGCTCCGAGGAATGCCGCGAGTTTTTCGATATAAAAAAATCGCAGTGGCCGAACGAGCCGGATAAGGTCGGCGGATGGCCGTGGATGGATTTTGTCCGTCCGCAGCGCGTTTTCAAAAATATGAAAGGCGAGGACGAGGTCATAAACGTTTCCGTCGCTCAGCATCCGCAGATAATGTTCGGCGATTCCGTTTTATACGGCGAGACCGCGAACAGAGGCAGGGCGTTCCACAACGGCGAAAACGACAAGAGCGAGGGTGCGATAAATTACGGCTACAACTTCGGCGAGCAATTCGACCGCGCGATAGAGACCGATCCTCCCGTCGTGCTCGTCACCGGCTGGAACGAGTGGATCGCAGGCCGCTGGGATGGTACGCCCGAACGTCCGATAAGATTCGTCGACTGCTGCAACTGCGAATTCAGCAGAGATATCGAGATGATGCGAGGCGGATATTTCGATAACTACTATATGCAGCTCGTTTCATACGTCAGAAAATATAAGGGCTTTGCTCCCGTTCCCGTTTACGGCGACGGCGAGGCGGCGTATTTCCCGGCGACGGATGACGGCGCGTATAACCGCGATAACGACGGTTACGGCACACATTACGTAAACGACACCGGAAGAAACGCGATAACAGGTATAACCGTCAAAAAGTCGGGCGAAAACATCCGCTTTACGCTCGATTCAAAGGACGCGCTGAAGGACGGCGAAGGCGATTTTATGGTAGTTTTCGCTGAGACGGAAAAAGGCAGATTCGTCCTTTCAAAAGACGGACTTTACGTTCTTGACAAGGATTTCATCAGAAAAAGGATCGACGTGATCAAAGCCGAAATAAAAGAAAAATCGGTATCCTACGAGCTTCCCGTAACAGCGCTTACCGATACTGACACGGTTTGCTTCAAAGCCGCGGACAGTAAAAACAAATACGTAAGAGTCGAGGATTTCTACGACAACGGCGATACCGCGCCTCTCGGCAGACTTAACTTTATATTCAGGTTTTATAAATAATGAAAAAAATCATATCACTTTCGATGTTGCTTTGTCTTCTCCTCTCCGCTCTCGTTTCCTGCGGTGAAGCCGCGGTCGAAACCGAAACCGATACCGTTTCGGTGACTGATACCGAAACGGAAAAGGAAACCAAAACCGAAACCGAACCGGAAACGGAAGAAGACGTTAAGGATAAAAAAATGCAGAGATATTTTATTTACAGGATATGGAATTTCAGACCGCGTCAGTTTGACAACGTGAAAAAGACGGTCGATTCGGCGCTCGCCGCCGGATTTACCGCCATAAAGATCCATATGCCGTGGCACAGAGTCGAGGACGAAAACGGAAATATCAACTATGACGAATTTGATAAGATATTCGATTACGTCATAAATGAAAAAGGCGTAAAAGCCGCTGTTTCCATAGATTTTGCGCGCAGATACGGAGATAAAATGCTGTCCGACGACGAGCTTATGCGCGATATGAGCGGAAAGCTCTGCGTCGGCGACGTGCAGTACGAGCGCGCGGCTCTGTCGTTTTCGTCAGAGACGGCGACGGCGAAAGCTGTATCGTTTTACGAAAAAGCGGTCAAGCATTTCAACGACAAATACGGCGACAACATTCTTCTTTATCTTCCCGCTTTCACTCAATACTGCGAGACGGAATACTGGTGCGCCGGTCAGTACGATTATTCTGTGTGCGCGATAAACGCTTTCAGAAACTCGCTAAAAGAAAAATTCGGTACGGTCGACAAGCTGAACGAAGCGACGAAAAAAAGCTTCGATTCGTTTGAGACCGTCGAAGCCCCGGCTTGCTCGTCTACCGACGCGTTGGGCGTTTTGTGGTATAATTTCAGACACGATCAGCTTAAAGCTTTCATTGACAGGCTCGCCGAAGCGCAGAAACGCGCGGCGCCTGACAGCAAGCTTGCGCTTCAGCTCGGAAGCGTGTTCGACGAGGCGTCAAATCTTCGCTGTACTCTGCGTTTTGCCGATCTTTGCGAGCACGCGGACGTTTTATGGATCGACGACGCGCCGTTGTACGACCACGATTTTTCAATGGATTACGTCCGTTCCTCCCTGCCCGACGGCGTTATTATTGCCCAGGAAATAGACGGACCGCTTCAGGCGTTCGCCTCGCCCGAGGCGTATCTCGCTCAGGGCTTAAAATCTTTTCAGCGCGGCGCGGTCATAATGTCAGCCGCAAACTGGGAAATAGACGATAACTTCAACCGTTACAAAGACGTCTGGAAACAGATATCAGAAACGTGGCTTTCCGATGAGACGCCCGAGGTGATAGAAATAACCGCGGATTCACCGACTCTGAAAATCTCCGTTTACGATATGTTCAAGCGGAAATCACCGTCGGGATTTATCACGAAATACAACAAAGCGTTGAAAAACGCGCCGGCTGTGAAGATAATCGTTACCGACGATATGGAAGAACACGAGGCAAAATAACACAAGCGGTAAGAGGCTGATAGCTTCTTACCGCTTATCTTTATTCTTTTTCGTATTTTTCTGTGTAAATCGAGGCGAGCTTTTCAAACAGATCCTCTCCTCTGCCTCCGACGGGGCGGTCGTCAATGAACGAAACGCGCCTGAACATTGCTGACGCCGAGCCGACTATAACCTCGTCGGCGTTTTTCATTTCATCCACCGTAAACGTCCGTATCTCGTGCGGGATGCCGTACTCCTCACAGATTTTGAGCACGTATTTGCGCGTTACCGACGGCAGGATGAATCTTGTCAGCGGCGGGATTATGACTTTGCCGCCGTTTATTATCATTATCGAAGAATGCGAGCCTTCCGTTACCGTGCCGCCTCTGTGGAGCGCCGCTTCATAACAGCCGGCTTTCGACGCCTTCTGCGCCGCCATAACGTTAGGCAGCAGGTTCAGCGTTTTTATATTGCACATCTCAAACCTTATATCAGGCTCCGTTATCATTCTGACCTTGCCCTGCATATCGACGCGGTCGATCAGCTTTGCGTAGGCGAAAAGATTGGGCTTTATTCCGTCGCCGTAAATATGACTGCGCACAGCCGTGCCGCGCGTCGCCTGGAAGTATATAAGCGCGTCGCCCTCCGGCTTTGTGAGCTTTACGAGTTCGGAGAAGATATTTTCAAGCTCCTCTTTCGACCATAAAGGCTCGATGTTTATAAGTCTGCAGCTGTTTACGAATCTTTCGTAGTGGCTGTCCATTGCAAAAAATCTGCCGCATACGTACGTCGTAACGTCGTAAACTCCGTCGCCGAAATAGAAGCCGCGGTCGAGCACCGGCGCTTTCAGCTCGTCAAGCGGCGCGTATTCTCCGTTATAATAACCGTAATTCATTTAATTCGCCTTTCTTTGCTTTCCGTTATTGTCAAGAAGTTCTTTCTTTATGTTCCAAAGCTTTTCGGAGAGGTCGACGTAGTAGTCGTGCGGATTTTCAAATCTCGTTACCTCGTCCCAGAGCGTGCTCATCTGCTCTTTGCAGTAATCTCTTATTTCATTTATAGCCGGCAGATCGTAAACGAGCTCGCCGTCCCTGAAAATCTGCTTCATAAGCCTTACGGCTCTGAAATCGGACAGCGTTTTTCTCTTCCACGTATAATCCGGATCGAATATTTCAAGCGGCTTTGTATCGTCTATCTCCTCGCTGTAAAGACATATCTGATCCGCAAGGGCTTTTCCTGTTTTTTTGTCGTAGAGTCTGTAAACGGTTTTGAAATGAGGATTCGTGATCTTTGACGTGTTTTCGCTTATCTTGATTTTCGGGATTATGTTTCCGCGCTTGTCTTCTATCGCCGCAAGCTTGTAAACGCCGCCGAAGACCGGCTCGCTTTCGCTTGTGATAAGCCGCTCGCCCACGCCGAATGCATCGATGCACGCGCCCTGATTCAAAAGATCGCGTATCGTGAATTCGTCGAGGCTGTTCGACGCTATGATCTTGCAATGCGGATATCCCGCGTTGTCAAGCATTTCGCGCGCGCGGCGCGTAAGATACGCTATATCGCCGGAATCTATGCGTATGCCGAGATTCACGTCGCGTCTGTCTTTTCCGAAATTGTTGTCGAACGCTTTTATCGCGTTCGGAACGCCCTCTTTCAGCACGTTATACGTGTCTACGAGCAGCGTCGCCGCCTGCGGATACGTTTTGCAGTACGTGTCGAACGCCTCATATTCGGAGTCGAACATCTGCACCCACGAGTGCGCCATCGTGCCGCCCGCCGGAACGCCGTATATCATATCGGATATCGCGCAGGCGGTTCCCGCGGCTCCCGCTATATACGCCGCGCGTGCTCCCAGTATCGCGCCGTCGGCTCCCTGCGCGCGCCGCGATCCGAACTCGGATATGGGTCTTCCCTTAGCCGCGCGAACTATTCGGCTCGATTTAGTGGCGATAAGCGACTGATGGTTTATCGAAAGCAGTATGAACGTTTCAACGAGCTGAGCCTCCGGCGCTTTTGCGCGTACCGTGAGTATAGGCTCGTGCGGGAATATCGGCGTACCCTCGGGGATCGCCCATATGTCGCCGGTAAATCTGAAATCGGCTAAATAAGACAGGAATTCCTCGGAGAATATGCCTTTTTTACGCAGAAATTCAATATCATCTTTGTTGAAATGCAGTTTCTGTATATACGAAATTACCTGCTCGAGCCCGGCGGCGATAGCATAACCGCCGTTATCGGGAACGCGGCGGAAAAATACGTCAAAATAACATATCTGATCCTTTTTGCCGTTCAACAGATAACCGTTGCCCATGGTCAGCTCATAAAAATCACATAACAGGGTGTAATTCAATTCGTTCATTTTCATTCACTTTCCTTTTTATTATTTCTGCCTATCACTTTGACGTGCATCGCCTCCATGATATCAAAAGTTTTTTCGTTCAGTTCCCCGTCGGCGCAGCATGTACAGTTTGCGTCGACTATTATCTTGGCGTAAGGCGCGGCGGTTTTTGCAATAACGGTGTTCGATAAAACGCCGGTATTGGACAAAAGTCCGCACAGCTCTATCTGATCGTACTTTCCGTCAAGTATATATTCAAACAAAGCTTCCGAGCCGAACGTACCTTTTTCAAACACAGCGGACGCGAATTTCGACACGCGGGCGATCTTACCGTAAAGCTTGTGCCCCTCCGAGCCTTTTATGCAATGGGGCACCGGCAGATTTTTTCCCTCCTCGGTTCCGAGATAATTCGAGGCGTGCGTATCGAGCGTAAAGACGACCTCTCCGCCGTCTATTATGTATTTTTGTATCTTCCTCATTATCGGCGCTTCGAGCCTTGACGCTCCCGCAAAACCGAGAGAGCCGGTCACAAAATCGTTCTGATAATCGACAACTACAAGTAAATTCATGACAATATTCTTTCCGTAAACTTAAACATATTTATTATACCGCTTATTTTCAAATTTGTAAACAATCAATATTGACAAAATACGCGCGCTTTGATATAATAAATTTTACATTAGGTACTGTGAGGTAAACTATGAGCACTTTAAAAAACAAAGCGTTTGATAAAAATAAGCTGCGCAAACTGGCTTTATGCGGTATATTTTTCGCAATAATAATAGTAATGACGTTCGTTCCGTACACAGGCTATATTTCCACAGGTCTTATAGCGATAACGACTTTGCACGTCATCGTCATAATCGGCTCCGTAATGCTCGGCTGGAAATACAGTATAGCGCTCGGCGCGATGTGGGGCATAATGTGCGTAATACGCGCGGCGACCAGCGGTTCGGCTGAAAACATACT
>CACZVC010000113.1 GCA_902784545.1 uncultured Ruminococcus sp.
TGCAAAACGTAAGAAAATACGCGCCGTACCGACCGTAATCGAACCCGGGCAGACGCGGACTTTTTCTTGCCGGAAGATCGTTTTCCAAAATCAGCCTCCTTTTATAATGTCATATATATTTATATTCATCTTGTAGGGGAGGGGTCAGCCCTCCCGTTCCTTAAAAAGGGGTCTGCCCTCCCGCGAAGTTCCGCCGTGCGAATGTTAATGCCGACCGCGGAATACCGCATTTTTATTATATATCATATCATCATCGCAGTCAAGCGGTAAGGAGGTTTTTAATGTAAAATTACATTTTCAAATTTTTGCCGGATATGATTTGTTTGTTTTCGGGAGGGCAGACCCCTCCCCTACGGATGGATACGCCGTGCTATGAATGATATAGCGGGACGGGAAACGAAGCGCAAAAAAAACAAATAAAAAAGAATAAAATCGGTTTATTGTAGGGGAGGGGTCAGCCCTCCCGCGAGGTTCCGCCGTGCGAATGTTAATGCCGACCGCGAAGTTCCGCTGTGCGAATGTTAATGCCGACCGCGAGGTTCCGCCGTGCGAATGTCAATGCCGACCGTGGAATACCGCATTTTTATTATATATCATATCATCATCGCAGTCAAGCGTTAAGGAGGCTTTTAATGTAAAATTACATTTTCAAATTTTTGCCGGATATGATGATTTGTTTGTTTTCGGGAGGGCAGACCCCTCCCCTACGGAGGGATACGCCGTGCGAATGTTAATGCCGACCGCGAAGTTCCGCCGTGAAAATGTCAATGCCGACCGCGGAATACAGTATTTTTATTATATATCATATCATCATCGCAGTCAAGCGTTAAGGAGTCTTTTAATGTAAAATTACATTTTCAAATTTTTGTCGGATATGATTTGTTTGTTTTCGGGAGGGCAGACCCCTCCCCTACGGAGGGATATGCCGTGCGAATGTTAATGCCGACCGCGGAATACCGCATTTTTATTATATATCATATCATCATCGCAGTCAAGAGTTAAGGAGGCTTTTAATGTAAAATTACATTTTCAAATTTTTGCCGGATATGATTTGTTTGTTTTCGGGAGGGCAGACCCCTCCCCTACGGAGGGATACGTAAAATTACATTTTCAAATTTTTGCCGGATATGATTTGTTTGTTTTCGGGAGGGCAGACCCCTCCCCTACGGAGGGAGGGAGCCTTTTTGGCCCATAAAGACGCAAAAAAACCACCGCGGCTTTGAACCGCGGTGATCTTTTGTTTGGATGTAATTCCGGGAAACCGCCATCATATCCCTTTCCCGGAGGGGAGCAGATGACGTTAATTGGTAATTACTGATTAAGAGAATGCTATAGCGCTGAGGTAAGTGTTGTCAGCAGTTACAGTGAAGGTATATTCAATATTGGATTTTCCCTTCATATCGGTAGCCGCAGTAATGGTATATCCGGCAACTTCTACAGCACCGGTCTGCCACTGAGAAACTTGCTGCTTAGCCTCGCCAGCAGCAACAGTAACTACGAAATCACCTGTTGCGGTGGTAAGAGGAGTTGTAACAGTTGCGGTTTTGCCGCCGGAAACTTTCATGGTAGCGCCAGTAGCGTAATCAAGATCGCCGGTTACAAGTCCGGTTGCGATTTCAGCATAGAAATCACGGATGTTGGCAGCGTCTGTGGACTCTCTTGCTTTTTCAAGCTGGTTGGTGAATATCGGTATCGCGATAGCAACAAGAACCGCTATGATAGCGACGACGATAAGAAGTTCGGCTAATGTAAAGCCTTTTTTGTTGAGCATTTTTCTCATTGTTTTTTCTCCTTTTGATTTTTCTATTTAATATGTCGTCATATCTCAACCTGTTTCCCGATTTATCAATTTTCCGTTAACTTTCGCCGTTTCCTATTGACGAATCGTAAAATATAACTTATAATAATTAAGAATGCAGTTAAAAACGGGAGATTTTACGATGAGGAAGGGCGCGGTAAAAAAATACACCGTATTACACGTCAAACAGCACGGGGGCGTTATACTCTCCTGCACGGCGACGGATTTTACGGCGCATTTCAAGCCGGACGATATCGTGACCGTTCGCATCAACGGCGGTGAGTACGATATGCCCGTCTGCCGCAATTATTCCGAGGTCGACACGGCTGAATTCGTCATAGTCATCGACGAGAATGACGACGACGTTACCATGTCCGTAAACAACGGCAGTTTTGTCGAGCGGATAGGGCTTGCGCGCCGCGGTGACGACGGCTGGGTGCTTTCCGAAAACGTAAAAACGCCCGTGACCCTTTCAGTTTCGCTCAAGGTCAGGGGCGGCTATTCTTCCGAAAAGCTGATACGCACGAACAAAAGAGAGGACTATCCGCATCTTACGGACGAGCAGTACGCCAATTTCCGCGCCGTAAATTACGGCAATCTGCGCAAAAACGTGCTTTTCCGCTCGTCAAGCCCGATCGATCCCGCCATCGGCCGCAACCGCGAAGCTGACGCGGCGGCTGAAAAATACGGCGTAAAGACCGTTATCAATTTAGCCGATAAGCAAAGCGCGGCGATAAATTACCCCGGCTATAACGAAACGTACTGCTCCGGCTGCGACACATTGTTCGTTTCGCTTGAATACGATCACGAAAAAGAAAGCTACGGAAGATCGCTTGTCGAAAGCTTCCGCTTTATCGCGTCACACAAAGCACCGTACCTTATCCACTGCAAAGAGGGCAAGGACAGGACCGGGGTCGCCGTGGCTTTATGCGAGGCGCTTGCCGGCGCTTCCGTCGGCGATATAAAAGAAGATTATCTGCTTACGTTCAAATACTTTTTCGGTACGGAAGGGATGTCCGAAAGATACGAGAGCATATGGCAGGGCAATTTAAGAAAAATTCTCTGTTCGTTGTTCGGCGTGCGCGAGCTTTATGACGGCGAGCTGTCCTCGCTTGCGCGCGGTTATTTAATAAAAAACGGTATGACGGAGGACGAGATCGACAGACTCGTATCCGTTCTTACCGGCGATGATGTGAGGTAAACATGGATTTTGTCAACGTTATCTCTCTGCTCGGCGGCGTTGCGATGTTCCTTTTCGGCATGTCGCTCATGGGCGACTCGCTGAAAAAAGTTGCAGGGAGCAAAATGGAGCTGATTCTTTACAAATTATCGGGAAACACGCTGAAAGCCGTGCTTTTGGGTACCGGCGTTACCGCCGTTATACAGTCGTCGTCCGCGACGTCCGTTATGACGGTCGGTTTCGTCAACTCCGGTATCATGAAGATAAAGCAGGCTATCGGCGTTATTTTAGGCGCTGTGCTCGGTACGAGCATTACCGGCTGGATACTTTGTCTCAACAATCTCGGCGGTACCGGTGCGAGCATAGCGGCTTATTTCAACACGGAGGTGCTGACCGGCGTTCTCGCTCTTATCGGTATAGCTCTTTGGATGTTTTCCAAAAAGACGCGGATCAAGCAGACCGGCGGCATACTTCTCGGTTTCGCCGTGCTTATGTACGGCATGAGCATCATGTCGGGCGCGGTCGAGCCGCTCCGCGAGGAGCCCGCATTTATAAAGCTTCTCACGAGCTTTTCAAATCCGGCTCTCGGCATACTCGTCGGTATCGTGTTCACGAGCGTTATACAGAGCGCGAGCGCCGCGGTCGGTATTTTACAGGCTCTTTCGATGACGGGCGTCATAACGTTCAGCGAGGCTCTGCCCATAATCATGGGTATTGCGATAGGCGCGTCCGTTCCCGTTATCATTTCCGCTCTCGGCGCGGGCACGAGCGGCAAGCGCACGGCGTTCAGCTATCTGTTCATCGGCATTCTCGAGGCTTTGATCTGCGGCGGCGGATTCTATATCTTAAACGCGATATTCAAATTTGAAATAACCGGCATGACGATGAACATTTTCTCCGTCGCTCTGCTCAACACGCTTTACAGATTCGTCGCGGTCATCATTCTTTCGCCGTTTATCGGACTTATAGAAAAATTCATCTGCCGCCTTATACCGGAGGGCAAGGATTCCGCCGCGGAGCGCGCGGATATGGACAAGCTTGAGGAAAGGTTCTTATCTCACCCGACGCTTTCCATCAGCCAGAGCAAAACGGTCATAGATTCGATGTCGAAAAAAGCGCTTGACAGCG
Organism: uncultured Ruminococcus sp.; assembly: GCA_902784545.1. Lineage (GTDB taxonomy): Bacteria > Bacillota > Clostridia > Oscillospirales > CAG-272 > UBA1248. Next base: position 4,107 of record CACZVC010000113.1, read on the forward strand.
TTCAGAGCGCCGTCGCCGTAAGGCGTAAATACAGCAAAGCGGGGCTTAAAAAGGTTTTTGATTTAGAGGCGGTGCTCGACAGATACGAGGACAAGCTCGGCACCTACCTTTACAAGGTAACGACGGGCGGTCTTACGAAATCGCAGTCGAGGGAGGTCGGCAAATATATGCGCGCCCTGTCCGATTTCGAGCGTATATCCGACCACGCGAGGAACATAGGCGAGGCGGTCGAGGAGATAGCCGAAAAGAAAATAACCTTCTCCGCCGAAGCGGAAAAGGAGCTCGCCGTGCTTGAAGACGCGGTGTGCGAGATAACGGAAATAACGATAGACGCTTTTGGAAACGGCGACGTTGACAAGGCTCTGACGGTCGACCCGCTCGAGGAGATAATAAACTACCTCTGCGACACGCTCAAGGCGCGCCACATCGACAGGGTGAGCCGCCAGGAATGTACGCTTGAAAACGGATTTGTATTCAACGATCTGCTGATCGACTACGAGAGGATCGCGGACCATTGCGCCAACGTCGCGGTCGACGTTATGGAATCGAACGACGACAGCCTGCACGGCCACGAATACCACGAGAGCAAGGAATACAAAAACACGGAAAGCTATAAAGAACATCTCGCGGCGTTCGAGAAAAAATACGCGGTGTAAAAAATCCTCCCTCAAACAGAGGGAGTTTTTTACGGCTCCCTCCCCGAGGGAGCTGTCAGCGAAGCTGACTGAGGGAGTAAAGCAAACGCCGCAATACTCCCTTCGTCTCGACTCCGTCGAGCCACCTCCCTCAAAGAGGGAGGCTTAATGGCTCCCTCCCCGAGGGAGCTGTCAGCGAAGCTGACTGAAGGAGTAAAACAAGCATCGCAATACTCCTTCCGTCTCGACTCCGTCGAGCCTCCCTCAAAGAGGGAGGCAATATCAGGCTCCCTCCCCGAGGGAGCTGTCAGCGAAGCTGACTGAAGGAGTAAAACGAACGCCGCAATGCTCCCTTCGTCTCGACTCCGTCGAGCCACCTCCCTCAAAGAGGGAGGCAATATCAGGCTCCCTCCCCGAGGGAGCTGTCAGCGAAGCTGACTGAAGGAGTAAAACAAGCACCGCAAAACTCCCTTCGTCTCGACTCCGTCGAGCCACCTCCCTCAAAGAGGGAGGCTTAATGGCTCCCTCCGGGAGGGAGCTGTCAACGAAGTTGACTGAGGGAGCCCTCGCGCACTCAAAGCCCGATTTCATTGCAAGTCTCCATATACAACAAACAGAAAGGCGGAATTTATATGTCACTATCTTATAACGAGAAGCTTATACCGCTTGCAAAAAAACTGAGAAAAAGCAACACCAAGCAGGAAAAGCATCTATGGTATGATTTTTTAAGTAAATATCCCGTAAGATTTCAGCGTCAAAAAACGATAGGAAATTACATTACCGATTTTTACTGCAATAAAGCAAAACTGATTATAGAAATTGACGGATCACAGCACTACTCCGAAGCAAACGCTTTATACGAATCTGAAAGGACCGGTTATTTTGAATCAATGAACCTGACGGTTTTGAGATTTAAAAACACGGAAATCGACGACGATTTCAGAAAAGTATGCGATCAAATCGATTATAAAGTAAAGACTTTGCTTAAAAAAGAGGACGAAAAACGGAATTAAAAAGGCTCCCTCCGTGAGGGAGCTGTCAGCGAAGCTGACTGAAGGAGTAAAGCAAACGCCGCAAAACTCCCTTCGTCTCGACTTCGTCGAGCTACCTCCCTCAAAGAGAAAGGCTTATTTAATATTCTTCCGTCCTCCACTCGTCGCGCCAGTCGATTATGACGTTTTCACCGTCGAAGCGCAGGGGCAGCCAGACGTAATCCGCTTCGCGCGTTTTCGCGGGCGGCAGGCTTGCCATTATTTTTGACGCTTCGGCGCGTTCGTCTTTGTCGCTGTCGGGGTCGAACAGGACGTCATAGGCTTTTGCGTAAAGCTCGTACGGCACGTCCGTTGCTTCGGGCATCCAGCGGTCGGCGCAGGCGATATAAAGGTCCTTTTTGCCCGGCACCTTGAAAACGCTCGATATCTGGCTGTGGTACGACGTTCTGCTTTCGTCGCCGGGGTGCGGATCGCCAAGCACCTTATAAGGTCCGTGCCAGCTGTCGCCGATCGCCGCCTCGGACGGATTCGGCATATATCCCGTCGTGCCGGAGGTTATGAGATAATGCTTGCCGCCGCGTATGAAATGCGCTGTCGCCTCGCGCACGAAAGGCGGATGACTGTGCGGAAAATGCGTCGAATAATACCCGGTAACGTCCGTATAATCGTTTGTAAGATCGGCGCATATCGTCTCGCTGTGGACGCGCTCGAAATAATAATACGCCTTGCCGTCGGAAGCGACCGCGAGGTCGAAGTCGCCCGCGCTCATGCCGAGAGGATAAAGATGCTCGCGCACCTTCGTATACGGTCCGGTCAGGCGGTCGGCGGTGAGGACGGTCTCGCTCTGCGTGCCGTCCTTTTCCATTATTTTGAGCCAGCATACGAATTTTTTCGTTTTTTTGTTGTATATGATATGCGGTCTGTCCATCATGGACGACGGATGTATGCTCGATTCCGGATCGTCCGGCTCCGGCGGGATTATAAGCCCGAGATCCTCCCAGTTGTAAAGGTCGTGCGATTTGTAGCATCTTACGCCCCAGTGCCATATATTTTTCGCCGGATCCGTAAATTCCTTGTTTTCGCCGTACCAGTAGTACGCGCCGTCAAGGTACATAACGGAGCCGCCGTGCGCCTGTATGCGCTTTCCCTCCGTGTCAAGCCATATTTTCCCCGGTCTTATGCTGTTGTACGCTTCCATTATAAGCCTCCCGTGTTTTTTTCTGATAATATGATAACACACGCCGGTCAAAAAATCAATACGGTTTTACGTTTATCGCGTCTTTTTTTATCAAAATCCTTCCAATCTCTTGACATGCGCGCAAAAAACGGTATAATATAATCAGAATGATAAAAGGAGATGCCGTAATGAAACAGATTTTCAAAAACGTACAAAAGATAGGATTCGGCGGCGCGGACTGCCGCGACCCGATGAAATTCAGATTCTACGAGCCGGACAGGGTCATACTCGGCAAAAAAATGAGCGAGCATTTGCCCTTCGCCATGGCGTGGTGGCACAATTTAGGCGCCGCCGGGACGGATATGTTCGGGCGCGACACGGCGGATAAATCGTTCGGCGCGGAAAAAGGCACGATGGAGCACGCGAAGGCGAAGGTCGACGCCGGGTTTGAATTTATGGAAAAGCTCGGTATAAAATACTTCTGCTTTCACGACGTCGACCTCGTCCCCGAGGCTGACGATATAAACGAAACGAACAGGCGGCTTGACGAAATATCGGATTACATAGTAAAGAAAATAAAAAAGACGGGGATAAAAGCCCTGTGGGGAACCGCAAATCTTTTCTCGAATCCGAGATATATGAACGGAGCCGGAAGCACGAACAGCGCGGACGTTTACTGCTTCGCCGCGGCGCAGATAAAAAAGGCGCTCGACCTTACCGTTAAATTCGGCGGACGCGGCTACGTTTTCTGGGGCGGCCGCGAGGGCTACGAAACGCTGCTGAACACCGACGTGAAGTTTGAGGAGGAGAATATCGCCCGCCTGATGAAAATGGCGGTCGACTACGGAAGAAGCATAGGCTTTACGGGCGATTTTTACATCGAGCCGAAGCCGAAGGAGCCGATGAAGCACCAGTACGATTTTGACGCCGCGACCTCGATAGGCTTTTTGCGCAAATACGGCCTCGATAAGGATTTCAAGCTCAATATCGAAGCCAACCACGCGACGCTCGCCGGTCACACGTTCAGCCACGAGCTGCGGATCAGCGCGATAAACGGAATGCTCGGCTCGATAGACGCCAATCAGGGCGACCTGCTTTTGGGCTGGGATACCGACGAATTCCCGTACGACATATACGAAACTACGATGTGTATGTATGAGGTGATAAAGGCGGGCGGTCTTACCGGCGGCTTCAACTTCGACGCGAAATCGCGCCGCCCGAGCAACACGGCGGAGGATATGTTCTATTCTTACATCCTCGGCATGGATTCCTTCGCTCTCGGTCTTATCAAAGCCGCGGAGATCATAGAGGACGGACGCGTCGACGCGTTTGTAAAGGAAAAATATTCCTCGTTTGAAAAGGGCATCGGCAAAAAGATAGTCGAGGGCAAAACGACGCTTGCCGAGCTTGCGGAGCGCGCCGAAAAGCTCAAAGCGCCGAAGGCGCCGCAGAGCGGCAGGCAGGAATATCTGCAAAGTATCGTGAATTCGATACTGTTCAAGGGGTAGGATATGAAAAGAACGATATGCGCCTCCCTCGCCCTGCTTTTCGTTTTTCTGTCGTCGTGCGGCGGAAAGACGGTAAAGCGTGAGGAAAAAGAGATAATAAAGGAAATAAACGTGTATTACGCCGCGTACGGCGACAAGTCCGACGAAAAGCTGAAAACGCTTTTTTCGGAGCTTGAAGGCGTGAACAAAAAAAGCGCGGAAAAATGGAAAAGTATAATTGACGTCTGGAAAAAGACGAATACGGAGCTTACGCTGAATTACGACGTCCCCCCGGACGGCTTGCCCGATACGGACGAGCTTTGCCTCGTCGCGCTCGGCTTTCAGCTCGAACCCGACGGCTCGATGAAAAACGAGCTTGTCGAGCGGCTCAAAGTGTTGAAGGCAAGCGCGGAAAAATATAAAAACGCGCTGATCGTCTGCACCGGCGGCGGCACCGCGGCGGAGAACAAGGAAAAGACCGAGGCGGGCGAAATGGCAAAGTGGCTTGTCGAAAACGGTATCGACGAAAAGCGCGTTATAGTTGAGGATAAATCGCTCACCACCGCGCAGAACGCAATGCTTACGTTCGATATACTGTCGGATAAGTATCCGCAGGTAAAACAGTTGGCGATTGTGTCGAGCGATTACCATATAGCCACGGGCGCGCTTCTGTTCTCAGCCGTGGCGATATTGCGCGGTATCGACGTAAAGGTCGTGTCTAACGCCGCGTGGAAAGCCCCCTCCGGCACCCTGTCGGAGATGTTCAAAGCCGGCGCTCTGACCGAATTGTCGGGCGATAAAGAAGCCGCTTTTAAAATTTATTATGAGGAATACGATATACACGATCTCCCGCCGATAAACTGACCGTATTTAAGCGTATAAATATGGAAAATCGCGGCAAAATACGGCACTATATGTAGTATATTGTCGTGTAAAATCAAGGGAAAAGTCAATGTATGTACTGAATTTTGCGAAAATGTAAAAAAAATAAATACCTCTTGACAAATCGTATTTTTTATGATATTATATACACGATTTTTAGGTTTCCTTTTTCCCGCTGTTCGCATACTAAATATTATGTCGTACCAGACAGGAGACCTGAAATAAAAAAGAAAAATCAAAAGGAGAAAAAACAATGAGAAAAATGCTCAACAAAAAAGGCTTTACA
>CACZVC010000114.1 GCA_902784545.1 uncultured Ruminococcus sp.
GTTTCGCCGTCGCAGACGAGACTGCATAAAAGTCCGTGACGGCGATCGCCGCTTTGCCATACGCGGTTTATAAGCCCGTGGTAAAGCGTATGGAACGCGAAAACGTTTTCTCCCTTTTTAAGATACTTTTTTACGTCTAACGTATCGTATCCGTACCTGTAATGGTACGCCGGGGCGGGTCCCTCCGTCACAAATACGCCGTTTATGTAAAGCCGGTATTTATCGTCCGCCGTCACGGTAAGCTCAGCTTTATCCGGCGTTTTTTCCAAAACGGTCTTTTTGCGGAACAGAATATGGCTGTTCTGCCTTTCCGTATCGTTTGGGACGCCTTTTTCACGCTCGCGGTGAAAGACGTTTACCGGTTCAAGCCCGGCGAACTCCTTTGCCGTTATCCATTCAGACATCGACCGGTTCTCCTTTGCTTTCGTACGCCGATAAGATCAGCCGGACGACCTTTGCCGCCTCTTCTCCGTTTATCGGAAATTCCGTTTTGTTTTCGATACTGCGGTAAAAATCGGCAATGAGTATCTCGTGGCTTGAGCCGTAGCACTCCTTGCCTCGTACCGTGCCGCTTTCACCGTCCGGCGTCTGCAAAACGCCGTTTATGAGGACCGCGCCGGGCAGTATCTGTATCAGCTCGTTTTCCGTCTTTACGCTTATCAAAACGGGCATATCTACGGCGCAGCCGTTTGAGGCGTACAGCGTCAGCCCCGCGCCCTTAACGCTTTGTATCACCGCCGTATCCTCGACCTCGATACAGTCCTTAAGCGTCAGATCGGAGACGGACGCCGTTATTTTTTCGGGCATACCGGCGAAATACTGGAGCAGATCGAGCGTGTGGAGCGCCTGGTTTATAAGCACGCCGCCGCCCTCCGTCCGGAGCTTTCCGCGCCATTTTGCGGACTGATAATATTCCTTCGTCCTGTGCCAACAGACCTGACCGACGGCGCATATAACGCGCTTGTCTTTCAGGTATTCTTTTACGAAAACGTTTTCTTTATTGTATCTGTTCTGCAAGCATACGCCGAGGCGCGCTTTTGAGCTTTTCTCCGCCTCGAGTATCGCGGGTATGTCCTCTTTTTTTATGCAAAGCGGCTTTTCGCAGAGCACGTTTATATTGCGCGACAGGGCGAAAATTATCATTTCAGCGTGCAGATAATGAGGGGTGCAGATATGTACGACGTCGGGCTTTTCCGCCTCTGTCATCGTTTTAAAGTCCGTATATACCGGGATATCCGCGTATTTTTTGAGCTTGCTTGCGTCGATATCGCAGACGGCGCAGAGTTCGCCTCTTTCTTTAAGAATCGCGGCGTGGACGGAGCCTATCACGCCCACGCCGATCACCGCGCCTCTCACAGTTTTTTGCTTTCAAAAGTGCCTGACGTGTCGGCGACTGTATCGTCTGATACGGCTTTGTAGCGCGACGTTTTTCTTTTTGCGTTCAGATACCGCAGATACTCGCGCTCCGATACGGGTATGCTGACCTCTTTGCCGTTCTTCCAGCCGGAAAGCTCTATCGCGTTCATAAGCTCGACGCCGTTTATGCCCTCCGTGCCGTCGACGAAAGGCGGCTCCAGACCGAGGATAGCGTTTGCGAAGTTGTTTATTATACCCTCGTGCTGACGGTTGAGACCGTCCGTTTCGACCTTTATCACCTCGGTGCCGGGTACTGAGAAGCCCTGCTCGCAGGTCTTTGAGTAGACCTGGCTGTCGCATTTGTTTTTATACCATCTCAGTTCTCCGTTTTCACAGACGAGCTTGCCGCCGGTGCCGGAGACCTCGAAGCGGTTCGTCCCGGGCGTTTCGCCGGTGGTGGTTATGAATACGCCGGTCGCGCCGTTATCGTATTTCAGAAACGCCGTTACCTCGTCCTCGACCTCTATATCGTGCCACTTGCCGTATTCGCAGAAGCCGCGCACGGACGACGGAAGCTTGCCGACGACCCACTGTATAAGGTCGAGCTGATGCGGGCATTGATTGAACAAAACGCCGCCGCCTTCGCCTTCCCACGTCGCTCTCCACGATCCGCTGTCATAGTATTTCTGCGTTCTGTACCAGTCGGTTATTATCCACGTAACGCGCTGTAATTCGCCTACGCCGCCGTCGGCTATTATCTCTCTCATTTTTCTGTAAAGGCAGTTCGTTCTCTGATTGAACATCATGGCGAACAGAGCGCCGCTTTTTTTCGCCGCCTCGTTCATTTCCCTTACCTGCTTCGTGTATACGCCGGCGGGCTTTTCGCAGATAACGTGTATGCCGCGTTTAAGGCATTCTATGACCATTTCGGGATGCAGATAATGAGGCACCTCGATAAGCGCCGCGTCGACGAGACCGCTGTCGAGCAGGTCCTTATAATTTTCAAAATACGCGATACCGTCGTCTTGCAGAGCGTTTTTCATATTGTCGATCTTTGCGGGGTTTATATCGCATAACGCCGTCATAACGCCGTTTTCTATAACGCCGTTTTTAAAGAAATGCTTCGCGTACAGCGAGCCCTGATTGCCGAGGCCTATAATTCCGAATCTTACCTTTTCCATCTTACAAATTCTCCTTTATGTAATCTATACTGCGCTTTACCTGTCCTAACGGATCGGGATAGTTGACCGCGTCGTCCTGCTCGACGAGAAAATGCACCGTTCCGCTTTTTTTCGCCGCTTCGACAATCGCTTTGAAATCGAGCACGCCGTCGCCGACCGGGGCGAAGCCCGGCTCGAACGATACGCCGCCGTTTTCCTTTATCCTTTTGTTTATCCTGTAATCCTTAAGGTGCAGGCAGTCTATCCTGCCCGCCATTTTTTCTATCGTCTTTATTACGTCCGCGCCGCCGTATTGCAGCCAGTACGTATCGGCGGTGAAATGGATATACGGCGCTTCGTCAAGTATATGATCTATGACCGTTTTGCCGTCGATCTTATACATTTCAAAATGGTGGTGGTGATAACAGAACGTAAAGCCGTTATCCGCCATTTTTTTGCCGGCGCTGTTCAGCGCCTCGACGGTTTGTTTGAATTTGTCCGCGTCGGAGAACGCTTCGGCGTTCATCGCTCCGAGACCGATATAGCGGCAGCCGAAGCTCTCGTGCTCCTTCATAAGCGCGTCCGTATCGTTTATTATCCTGTCCATCGGGACGTGTGTGAGGACGACCGGAAGACCTGACGCTTTGCTCACGCTTTTTATCCTCTCCGGGTCGTATGGCGCGCCGGAATACTGTATCGTGTCGTATCCCATACCGGCTAACGCCAAAGCGGTCTTCAAAAAGCCCTCCTCCGTGCCGATAAGAGTACGCAGAGAATAAAGATTCAAGCCTGCTTTCATTTGACGTAACCTCCGTTTTCGTATCTGTAACCGTTTTCTTCGAGCAGGGTCTTGAGCGCGCCGACAGCCGCGTCGAAAGCCTCGCCGTTATTTTTATATCTGTATTTGTTTTTCATCTCGTGCCCGTCTATCTGAGCGTAGCCGTCGAATACCGCAAGATGCGGCTCGATCGTGAAGACCGTGTCAGAACCGACCTTGTTTATGATGTCGCCGATATGACCGTCGCCGTGACCGGCGGGGACGAGCTGTCCCGTTTCCGCTATAACGTCCTTGATATGGAAATACGACGTTATGCCGAAAACCGCGGGAAGCGTTATATCCGCGCTCTGTCCCGCCTGCAAATAGTTTGCGGGATCGTAGACGAATTTGAGCCCCGGCACGTTTTCTTTAAGCTCGAGCACCTGTTCGCACTTTTCGCCGTATATGTCCTTTTCGTTTTCGTGATAAAGTCCGACGCCGTATTCCGCCGCGAGCTTTACGGATTTCCTCAAAAGTCTGAAAACCGTATCCGCCTTGCCGCCGGCGTTATAAAAACTGAAAACGCGGATTTTATCGCATCCGAATATCCGGCAGAGGCGGCACAGACGGTCGAGCTGATGAAAGAGCTTTTCCTCCGAAAAACCGTCGTCAAGCCGCAACTTGCCGTAAGGCGAGCCGAGCGACCAGACGGAAATACCGTTTTCTTTCAGCTTTTCCCGTATTTTTTCCGCCGCGCCGTCGGTAAGGTCGGCGACGTTCACGCCGTCGACTCCGCGGAGCTCGGTAAACGGTATACCGTTTCTTTTAAGAGCTTCTATCTGCCCGTCAAGCGAGGACGAAGCCTCGTCCGAAAACGCGGAAAGTCTTATCATTTCGTTTCCTCCGGGCATTTCCAGTCGTATATTTTTTCCGGCTTTTTGAACGGAGTTATGAACATACGCTCGTCGAGCGGCGCGCCGTCCCTTTTATGTTTTATAATATTCACGAGCATTTCGACGTCAGATACGGCGTGACCGTGCACGCCCGGTCTGTAATACCAGAACAGATTGTCCTGCGCGCCTAAAAATCTGAACACCTCGCCCGCCGCGACCGTCGTCTGATACGAGCCGACCGGGTTTGCCCACAGGTCGCCCGCCGCCTCCGATATGAACAGTATGCGCGGAGCGGTAAGGGCTTTCAGATAATGCGCGTCGAACGGCAGATTCGCCTCGTCGTCTTTGTATTTATCGAGCTCCTCTCCGAACCAGAACGGGAAAACGCGGTAAATGTCGCCGAGAGTTTCGCTTCTCCTCTCCTCAAAATCGCCGTACACGCCCTTCATATGTATGCGGTAGCAGCCGCAGCCGCCGGCGCACGTTTCGTTGGGGTTTACGACCTTTGCGCGTTTGTCTATCGCTCCGGCGAGCGCAACGGTCTTGCCGCCACGCGAATGACCGGTAAAGGTTATCCAGTCGAGGTCTATCGGAAGAGGTATTTTTTCAAGCGCGTCAACACAGCGCGCGTAGCACCACGCCCACGCCGCAAGCGCGCCGAAGGAATATTCCGGGTACGCCTCGTATATCGCGCCGTGACCTCTGCCCTCGGCGGTTATGTCGTGCGCGATCTCCGTACGGTCGAATATCGCCCAGCCGATACCGTTATCGAGCGCGGGTTTTAAAAATTCCTTATCCAGATAATACGTCCAGCACGCGTCGCCGTCGACTATGACCGGGAATTTCCGACTGCGGTCTTTCGGCAGAAGAAGCTGCATACGGAAAGTCAGTTCCTTTTTCTTCGTGCCGGTATGTATAAGATAAACGTTGCATTCCTCGGCGAGGCAGACCGTTTCAACTTCAACGAATTCCGGCTCCGGAGGTATCTGCCCGTACTGAAGCTCGACCGCGGTCCTGTAAATCTCCGCGCGGCGCTTTTCCCACTGCTCCGGCTTTGTTATGCGTTCTCCCGAATCGAGCGTGAACGGATCAGGCAGCTTGCCCAAAACCTCGTACTCCGTTACTCTGAGCATGTTTTCGTTTACTTTTTCCATGATCATTCTCCTTTGAATACTTTCATAATATCAAACGCGGTTTTTAACTCCGCGTAAAAATCACCCTTCCACGTACATTCAAGCGATACGCGCCCGTCGTACCCGGTTTTTTTGAGCGCCGCCGCCCATTTTTCAATCGTCGGCAGATCCGCCGCCGTCGGCGCTCCCCTGTCGTCGTCAGGCCGCGCGAGATGAACGTGGTACAGCTCGCCCGGCATCAGCCTGTCGAATTCGGAAAGCTCCTCCTTGTTTTTGAAAAAGTGGTAAAAGTCAACAAGACATCCCACGCTTTTTTCGTTCACGGCGCGGCAGATATCCATACCGTCCGTCAGAGTGTTTATAAAGTTCGTTTCAGCCGGCTGAAGCGGCTCGAGCGCGACGAAAAGCCCGTGCTTTTCCGCGAGTTTGCCGATATTTTTAAGCAGCTTTGTGAATTTATCGGTATATTCCTTTTTATCGCCGCCGTCCGGGATCCTTCTCGCCGCGCCGCTTCCGATAACGCAATAGGACGCGCCGAGAATATTCGCTGTCTCAAAATTCTTTTCCGCGTAGTCGTATACAGCCTGCTCGCCGCCGTAAAGCGACACGCCGCCGCCGAAAAAGCAGTTGAAGCCGTCTATCGTAAGACCCAGAGCCTCCGCTTTTTTTCGTATTTCTTTCAATTCGTCAGCGCTTTTTTCGCGCATGAGCGCCATTACCGGCTCAACGTATTCGTAACCGCATTTTGCGACGGCTTCAAATCCGTTTTCATTGCAGCAAACGCCTGTTTTCATATCAGCCTCCGTTTTTAAGAATGTTTTTGAGCGAATCTCGTCTGTGTCCTTTGAAGCCGGTCAAAGGCTCCGCGTAAAGCATCGAGTTGATTATCGCCTCCTCGACCGTTTCCGTCGCGGAGCGGAAAACGGGCTCAAGCACGCCGTCGTTCAATATATTTATATTCCAGACCGGCTCCGCGGGCTTCATACGGTTCGACGTCGAAAACGCGACGACGACCTCTCCGCTGCCGCCGCTCGTAACGGCGCCGGTGCGAGCAAGACCGCTCTGCGCCCTGTGCGTCACCCGGGCAAGCTGACGGGAGGAAAGCGGAGCGTCCGTCGCTATGACCATGATGCACGAGCCTTTTGAGATCTCCGCGGTCTCAAGATATTTCCGCCCTACTCTGTCGCCGCATATCGTAAGGTCTCTGAGCGAACCGAAATTCGTTAAAACGAGAGCGCCGAGAGCGTATTTTTCGCCGTTTATCTCAAACACGCGAGAAGCGGAGCCGATACCGCCCTTAAGCCCGTAGCAGCTCATCCCGCGCCCGGCGCCGACCGCGCCCTGCTCAAACGTGTCCGACGCGTTCGACAAAGCCTCGAAAACGTGCTCCTCCTTTACCGAAAGCGCTCTTATATCGTTCAAAAATCCGTCGTTGCATTCGAGTATCACCGGGTTTACCGTCCCCTCGTCCCATCCGATGCCGGGGTTGCGCTCCATCATATATTTTGCGCACGCGGTGAAAGCCGTGCCGACGGAAAGCGTATTAGTCAGTATAAGCGGAGTTTCGATATTTCCGAGCTCGTTTATCTGTATAAGTCCCGTGCTTTTGCCGAAGCCGTTTATAACGTGGCTCGCCGCCGGACATTTTTCGTGGAAAAGGTCGCCTTCGTGCGGTATCAGAGCCGTAACGCCGGTCTGCACGTCTCCGTCCGAAAGCGTGAAATGCCCGACCTTTAAACCGGGCACGTCAGTTATGAGATCCTTTTCACCTTTTTCCATTACTCCGAATTTGTATTCCATGTCTGTCTCCGATCTGTTTTTTACAGATATATAATAACACGCCCGCGCGTTTTTGTCAACAATATTTTCCATATATACTATAAAATAAAAGATAATTTTCACAAAGCGTATTGCAATTCTTTCGTTTATATGGTATAATTTGTATAAAGTAAAAGAAACGGAGACAAAAAAATGGAGCTTAAAGAAATATTATCGAAATGCGATCACACGCTTTTATCTCAGTCCGCTACGTGGGAACAGATAAAGGCGCTCTGCGACGACGGTATAAAATATCATACCGCGTCCGTCTGCATCCCCGCGAGCTACGTCAAGCAGGCCAAGGAATACGTCGGCGACAAGCTGGCGATATGCACGGTCATAGGCTTCCCGAACGGATACGATACGACGGCGGCGAAGTGCTTTATGGCGTACGACGCCGTGCAGAACGGCGCCGACGAGGTCGATATGGTCATAAATATCGGCTGGGTAAAGGACGGTCTGTATGATAAAGTGCTCGACGAGATCAAAAAAATAAAGCTCGCCTGCTGCGGCAGACTCTTGAAGGTCATAATCGAAACGTGCCTTCTGACCGAGGAGGAAAAGATAAAAATGTGCGGCGTGGTATCGGAATCCGGCGCGGATTATATAAAGACCTCGACCGGCTTTTCCACCGGCGGTGCTACGAAAGAGGACGTTGCGCTTATGAAAAAGCACTGCGCGCCCTCGCTTAAAATCAGAAAGCTTGATAATCTTATGAGGTAACGAAAATGGCTTTATATCCGACTCCCCACATCAACGCCGCCCCGTCCGACTTTGCAAGGACGGTCCTGATGCCGGGCGACCCTCTGCGCTCAAAATTCATAGCGGAAAACTTTCTTTCCGACGCGAAGCTCGTAAACAACGTGCGCGGCATACAGGGCTATACCGGCAGATACAACGGCGAGCGCGTGTCCGTTATGGCGAGCGGTATGGGAATGCCGTCGATAGGCATATATTCTTACGAGCTGTATAACTTTTTCGGCGTTGAAAACATTATGAGGATAGGCTCCGCGGGGGCTTTGTCCGAAAAAATAAAGGTGCGCGATATCGTTATCGGTATGGGCGCCTGCACGAACTCGAATTACGCCCACCAGTATCATCTGCCCGGCACTTTTTCGGCTGTATGCAGCTATAAAATGCTCAAAGCCTGCGCCGACACGGCGGACGAAATGGGCGCGGTATACCACGTCGGCAATATTTTATCGTCCGACACGTTCTATAACGATACGGAGGGTATACCGGACGGCGTTTACACTCCGTCCGCGTGGAGCAAAATGGGCGTTATGGCGGTCGAAATGGAGGCGGCGGCGCTTTATATGAACGCCGCGCGGTGCGGCAAAAACGCGCTTGCGATATGTACGATATCCGACCACATAATAACCGGCGAATCGACCACGGCGGAGGAAAGACAGAATTCGTTTACGGAAATGATGGAGCTGGCGCTCAGGACCGCGCTGAAATTATGAGGTAAAGATGAAACGCGTATTTTTGATAGTTATGGATTCGCTCGGCATAGGCGAGGAGCCGGACGCGGCGCTTTTCGGCGACCGCGACTGCAACACTCTGAAACGCATATCCGGCTCGGATAAATTCCGCTTTTCCTCTATGAGGGATATGGGTGTGGGCAATATCGACGGTCAGTCTTATCTGCCCGCCGCGAAAAAGCCTCTCGCCGCCGTCGCGCGTCTGCGCGAGCGCTCCATGGGCAAGGACACGACGATAGGACACTGGGAGATAGCCGGCGTCGTATCGCAGTCGCCTTTGCCGACGTACCCCGACGGATTCCCGCCCGAGGTCATAGCGGAATTCGAGGAGGCGACGGGCAGAAAGGTCCTGTGCAACAAGCCGTATTCCGGCACGGAGGTGATTAAGGATTACGGTGAGGAGCATATGAAGACCGGCGCGCTGATAGTCTACACCTCGGCTGACAGCGTGTTTCAGATAGCCGCGCATGAGGACGTCGTTCCGCTTGAACAGCTGTACGGATACTGCCGCACGGCGAGGAAAATACTCAAAGGAAAGCACGCCGTCGGCAGAGTCATAGCGAGACCGTTCATCGGCGAGCCCGGCAGCTTCACGAGGACCGCGAACAGACACGACTTTTCCCTGCTGCCGCCGAAGGAAACGCTGCTCGACGCGCTTGAAAAGGACGGTAAGACCGTTTACGCCGTCGGAAAGATAAACGATATTTTCGCCGGCCGCGGCGTGACGAAGCACGTTATGACGCACGGAAACACGGAGGGCATGGCGGTCGCGCTCGGCGCGCTCGACGAGGAATTCGAGGGGCTTTGCTTTGTTAATCTCGTCGACTTCGATATGCTGTACGGCCACAGGCAGGACGTCGACGGCTACGCCGCCGCGTTTGCGGAATTCGACAACTGGCTTCCGTCGTTCACCTCAAAAATGAAAGCGGATGATATGCTTATAATCACCGCAGACCACGGCTGCGACCCCGGCGACAGTCACACCGACCACAGCCGCGAATACGTACCGTGCATAGTTTACGGAAAGAACGTAAAGCCCGTCAATCTCGGCACGCGCTCCGGCTTCTGCGATATCGCCGCGACGGTCGCCGAATATCTCGGCTCCGGCTTCAAAGGCGACGGACAGAGCTTTTTATCCGATATAATAAAGCCGACGGCGGAGGAAAAGGCGCTGTGCGAAGCGGCGTACGAGGCGATGCACAGCTCGTATTCGCCGTATTCCGGCTTTACCGTCGGCGCGGCGGTACTGACGAAAAGCGGTAAAATTTACAAAGGCTGCAATATAGAAAACGCGGCGTATTCCCCCTCAGTCTGCGCGGAGCGCACGGCTGTATTCAAAGCCGTAAGCGAGGGCGAGCGCGAGTTTGCGATGCTCGCCGTATGCGGCGGCAAGGGCGGAAAGCTCAAAGGCTTATGCCCGCCCTGCGGCGTCTGCCGTCAGGTGATACGCGAATTCTGCCCCGACGGTTTTCCCGTGCTTTTGATGAAGAGC
Organism: uncultured Ruminococcus sp.; assembly: GCA_902784545.1. Lineage (GTDB taxonomy): Bacteria > Bacillota > Clostridia > Oscillospirales > CAG-272 > UBA1248. The sequence goes on from CACZVC010000114.1 coordinate 10,094, forward strand.
AAAACGACGTTTGTCAAAAAAACGATATCGGAGCTTTTGCCGTACTCCTTTTCACCCGATAATTTAAGCGAGGATAAATGATATGAGAATGTACGATATTATACAGAAAAAACGCGACGGACGCGAGCTTTCTGACGAAGAGATCGGATTTTTCGTAAACGGTTACACAAAGGGCGAAATACCCGATTATCAGGCGGCGGCGCTTTGCATGGCGATATATTTCCGCGGCATGAGCGACAGGGAGACCGTAACGCTTACCGAGTGTATGGCGAGATCGGGCGATATGCTCGACTTGTCGCGGTTCGGCGATCTCACCGCCGACAAGCATTCCACGGGCGGCGTGGGCGACAAAACGACGCTTATAGTCGCGCCGGTCGCGGCTTCGCTCGGCTGTGTTGTGACGAAAATGTCCGGGCGCGGTCTGGGTCACACCGGCGGCACCGTCGACAAGCTCGAATCTATCCCCGGATACAGAACGACGCTTACGGAGGAGGAATTCATCGGGCAGTCGGAGCGCATAGGCATCGCCGTTATAGGGCAGACCGGCAACCTGACCCCCGCGGACAAAAAGCTTTACGCCCTGCGCGACGTTACGGCGACGGTGGATTCGATACCGCTTATAACCGCGAGCATAATGAGCAAAAAGCTGGCCGCCGGCTCGAAAAACATAGTGCTTGACGTAAAATGCGGCAGCGGCGCGTTTATGAAAACGATAGAGGACGCGGAAAAGCTGGCGAAAAACATGGTCGATATAGGCAAGGGCTGCGGCAGAAACGTAACGGCGGTTTTGACGAATATGGACGTTCCGCTCGGCTCCTGCATCGGAAACGCGCTTGAAGTCAAGGAAGCGATAAAGGTCATAAAGGGCGAGCAGAAGGACGAGCTTTACGAGGTATGCGTGACGCTCGCCTCGGAAATGGTGTCGCACGTTAAAAAAATCGCCCCGGACGAGGCGAGAAGGCTCGTCGCCGAAGCGATAGACGGCGGCGCGGCGTTTGAGAAGATGAAGGAATGGGTCGACGCTCAGGGCGGGGACGTTCAGAGCATTACGGATACGGAGTATCTGCCCTCCGCTTCGCTCATTTACCCGGTCTTATCGGACAAAGACGGATATCTGACCGGCACCGACGCGGAGCTGATAGGCGACGCGGCGATGATATTAGGTGCGGGGCGCGCCTCAAAGGAGGACAGCATAGATATGTCCGCCGGTATAGTGATGCGCAAAAAGCCCGGCGATAAGGTGAAAAAGGGCGACGTTCTGTGTCATCTGCACACCTGCGACGTAAAGCGGATAAAGCAAGCCGAGGAGGTCTTCCGCTCGGCTCTGCGCTTCGGAGCCGAACCGCCGGAAAAACAGGGACTTATATACAAGATCATAAGATAAGAATAACAGGCTGGCGCTCGTTTCGTCAGCCTGTTATTTCAGCTCGCCCGTCAGGGCGAATTTAGCTCGGCGTAAGCCGAATTTAGCTTGCCGAAGGCAAATTTAGCTCGGCGAAGCCGAATTTAGCTTTTTCAGCTGAACAGCCGCTTCGCGTCAGCTGAATAGCGCACCTCACGGCGCGCAGCTAAATAGCCGCTTTGCGTCAGCTGAACAGACGCTTCGCGGCAGATGTATTAAAGGCGAGCGCGGTTTGTTTACCAGTTAGCAAGCGGAGTATTATAATCCGGCGTATTCGGGACGCGCTTGTCCTCGCGGTAGAAGCGGATGCCGTATTTACGGATCAGGGCGAAGAGGTCTTTCATTCTTTCGGGAGCGTCTTTATCCCAGTTCATCAGAAGCTCGGTGTATTTTACCTGTATTGACGAGCGTTCGACATTGCTTTTACGCTCGTCGTCCGCCGCGTCGTAAGCCTTTTGCCAGAGGTCGATATATTCGTTCAGCTTTTTCAGCTTTGCTTTCGCCGTTTTAGCGCCCTCGAACACGAGCGTTTTTTCCACGGGATCGTATAACGTCATATGATTCATCAGATTTCTTTTTTCCGTACTGTCTATAAACTCGCGTATATACTGCCAACCCGCGCCGTAGTAGTCTGCCAGAAACTCGTTCATAAGCTCG
>CACZVC010000115.1 GCA_902784545.1 uncultured Ruminococcus sp.
TTTCCGTCTTTATATATAATTATTCCTTTTAACTCCGATATTTTGTTCCTTATCGCGTCGGCGGCGCCTTTTATATATATCACGTCGCCGGCTTTAAGCGCGGGGACTTTTTCCGTACCGTATCTTAACGGCAGCATACCCCAGTTTATAAGGTTGCTTCTGTAACGCTTTGTCGCGTAGTCGACGCATACGTTTGCAAGACCGCCGAGCACGCGCTGACAGGACGCCGCCTGTTCGCGCGCCGAGCCGTCGCCCGGGCAGAGAGAACAGACTATCGAGCCGATCTGCGTTTTGCTCAAATCGGGCTTGAAACCGAGCGCGTCGGAGACGAATTTGTATTCGTTTTCAAATACGTCGCCGCCGTTTTCACGCCTCGCTTCGATATCCCTTACGCGCTTTGCAAGACCCACGTATTCCGGAGCTTTTCTTGAAAGCGTGAATTCGGAGAGCTTGTAAGGATTTGAACGGTAGGACGATGTCTCGCCGGACGGGATAAGCTCGTCCGTCGTCGTCACCGGGTCGGTGATGTACGCCGCGACTTCAAGCAGCACGTCGTCGTGAAGCGGCGGTATCGTCGGCCAGTCGGCTATACCCGGACCGTATTTGAGCTCCGCTTCGGGCTTCGCCTTGCCGAAGCCGCGGTAAACGCGGTTTTTATACGGCGTATCGTCGTATTTGTAATCATATTCGTTGTATTTTACGTCGAGCTCCGTCGCCGCGGTGAGTCTGCCGCCGTTTGAAGCCGTCGCCGCTATACTGCGCGCGTCCATAAGCGCGACAGCCGCGAACTGACCGTTCCCGGGCTTGCTTCCCTCGCGGTTGGGGAAATTCCTCGTCGAATGGCGTATCGAAAGCGAGCCGTTCGACGGCACGTCGCCCGCGCCGAAGCACGGACCGCAGAACGCCGTGCGGAGCGTCACGCCCGCGGACATCAGCTTCGCCGCCGCGCCGTTCCTTATAAGCTGCAGATAAGCCGGCTGGCTTGCGGGGTACGCGGATAACGCAAATTCGCCGCAGCCGGTCGTTTTGCCGTCGAGTATATCCGCGGCGGCGCAGAGGTTGTCGAACGTGCCGCCCGCGCATCCCGCGATAACGCCCTGATCGACGTACAGTCTTTTGTCTTTTATCTTTTTCGCTATCGTAAAATCAGAGGCGCCTAAGTTTTCTTTCGCGTACTTTTCAACGCCGCGAAGTATGTCCGCCGCGTTTTCGTTGAATTCACGTATCGTATAGGCGTTCGACGGGTGGAACGGAACGGCTATCATCGGCTCTAACTTCGACAGATCGAGCTCGACCGCGCCGTCGTAATACGCGCCGTCCTCGGCTTTCAGTTCTTTGTATTCGTCAGCTCTGTTGTGCTTTGCGAGATATTCCCGCGTTTTTCCGTCGGTTTCCCAGACGGAGGAGAGGCACGCCGTTTCCGTCGTCATGACGTCTATGCCGTTTCTGTATTCCATGGGCAGATCTTTTATACCGTCGCCTATGAATTCGAGCACCTTGTTCTTTACAAAGCCGCTTTTGAACACCGCGCTTATAAGAGCTATCGCCGCGTCGTGCGGACCGACGCCGGGCGCCGGCTTACCCGTGAGCTTTACGGCTATCACCTGCGGCGCGTCGATATCGTAGGTCATTCCCACGAGTTGTTTTACAAGCTCGGGACCGCCTTCTCCGACGGCAAGAGTGCCGAGAGCGCCGTAGCGCGTGTGCGAATCCGAGCCGATTATCATTTTTCCGCAGCCCGCGTAATTCTCGCGCATATAAGAATGTATGACCGATTCGTGCGCCGGCACGAAAACGCCGCCGTATTTTACGCACGCGGAAAGACCGAATTTATGGTCATCCTCGTTTATCGTGCCGCCGACCGCGCAGAGCGAGTTATGGCAGTTTGTAAGCACGTATGGTATCGGAAATTCCTTTAAAGCGCCCGTTGCGCGCGCTGTCTGTATAATCCCGACGTACGTTATATCGTGCGACGCCATAGCGTCGAATCTTATCCTGAGCTTGTCGCCTCCGGTCGCGCTGTGCGCGCGCAGAATCTTATAAGCTATCGTTTTTTCTCTTGCGGCGGTATCGGTCGACGGTATAAGCTCACCGTTTTTGTAAATAACGCCGTGCTCTTGTAATCTGATCATTTCGGTATCCTTTATCTGTGGTAAATGCGGTACGACATCGGGCTTATTACCGCCGTATCGTCCTTATCGTTTGCGTTATCCGAAACGTAACCGTCCGGTATCATAACGCTTTTTTCCTTTTCGCCTGTGTTTGAAATATAAATATGTCCGCCGCGCTTTATCGTAAGCAGACCGTCGCCCGCGTATATCAGCTCGGCGTCGCCTTTATAGTCTTTGCGGCCGTTCAAAAGCTCGCTTACCTTGCTTCTGATATCGTCGTCCTCCTTGCCCCACGGGTACGGCATACGGTTGAACGGGTCGCGGTAGCCCTGAAGTCCCGCCTCGTCGCCGTAGTACACGCTGACTATACCGGGCAGAAAGCAGAGAAGCGAGAAAGCGACGAAAAACCGCTGTTTCGCCGTGTCATACTGCTCCGTTGTCATTTTTTTGTCGACAAGCACGGAGCCTGGCAGAGAACCGGCGGGCTCGCCGCCGAGCACCGTAATGATACGCTCCGTGTCGTGCGTGCCCAGAAAGTTCATCAGAAGAGGCTTTGCACGGTCGGGATAATGACGGTAAACATCGACAAATACCTGTTTTATCGCGTCCGTGTCGGTTGATTTAACGTATCTTATCACCGCGTCCTTTAACGGATAGTCCATAACTGAGTCGAGCTGTGCGCGGCTGAAATAGTGGCGCCGTTTGCCGTAGGAGATCTTGTTCGACGCGTCCTCCCATACCTCGCCTAAGATCACGGAGCCGGGCTTTTCCTTACACGCCGCTTTTTTTATGCCGTCGAGCAGTTTTTCGGAAAGCTCGTCCGCTACGTCGAGCCGCCAGCCGTCCGCGCCGAGGCGCAGATAACGGCGTATTATACCGTTTTCCCCGGTGAAAAAGTCGATTATCCCGGGTACGTCGGGCTTTAATTTCGGCAGAGCCTTGACTCCCCACCAGCAGTCGTAGTCGTCGGGGTATGAGTTGAAAATATACCAGTTGTAATACGGCGAGCTTTTGTCGTTATACGCGCCGCCCGGTCCGTATTTTTTATACTTGTTGAAATAAACGCTGTTGTCGCCCGTGTGGTTGAAAACGCCGTCGAGTATTATTTTCATACCTCTTTTATGCGCTTCCTCACATAAACCTTTAAACGCTTTCATACCGCCGAAGCCGCCGTCAGGCTCGGTATAATCTCCGGTGTCGTACTTGTGATTCGAAAACGCTTTGAATATCGGCGACAGATAGATGATATTGCAGCCGAGGCTTTTTATATAGTCGAGCTTTTCCGTCACGCCGTAAAGGTCGCCGCCGAAAAACGTGTTGTTCGGCATATTCTCGCCGGGGTATTCGGTGTATTCAGGTTTTCCGTTTTCCCAGTCGTCAACGTATACGGCGTCGGGCTGTTTTTCCGCTTTGCCGCTTTTTCTGAATCTGTCGACGAAAACGTGGTACATATTGCCGTTTATGAACGCGGGATCGACCGGCGCGTATTCCGGCGTAACGAGCAGCTGAAACCTGCCGCAGAGCTCTATGTCGCCGCGAAGCTCGCCCGATATCTCGTCGCCTTTGCTGTGAACGTATTGCTCTTTGTCCCCGGTGTCAACACGAAACGTTACGTAATACAGCCCCGGACCGAGTCCGGCGCGGCAGTAAAACCGGTCTCTGTCGCCGCATATGCCGTCGTATACGCATTCGGCGTCCGTCACGCTCCCGGTCTCGTCGCAGAGTATCAGGGCGCGGCAGGCGTAAGCGCAGTAACCGCGTTTTATGCAAACGTATATACCGCCGTTTTCGTAACGGAAGCGTACCGCGTCGGAAAGCGATCTTTTGTCTACGGTTATGCCGTTTACGATCTCGTTCATTTTACGGGTTTGATATGCCATATATTGTCCGCGTATTCGCGCACCGACCTGTCGGAGGAGAACACGCCGGAGGCGGCGATATTGTCAAGGCTCATCTGCGCCCAGAGCGTTTTATCCTTGTAATCCTCCGTCATGCGGTTATGAACTTCGTTATATGACGCGAAATCGGCTAAACACATATACGGATCGGGTATGCCCTTCGTATAAAGCAGATATTGTGAAAAATCGGAGAACGAAACGCCGTCGAAGCCGCGGTTGAGCGTTTTTATGACGTTCTGCAGCTTTTCCGATTTATTGTAATACGAGGCGGACGAGTAGCCGGACGCCCAGAGCGCGTCGACCTCGGAGGTGGTGAGACCGAAGAGGTAGAACGATTTACCGTCCAGCCTTTCGTACATTTCGACGTTCGCGCCGTCGAGCGTGCCTATCGTCACCGCGCCGTTCATCATAAGCTTCATATTGCCGGTGCCGCTCGCCTCCTTTCCGGAAAGCGATATCTGCTCGGAGATCTCAGCAGCCGGAATAAGCTTTTCGGCGAGCGATACGCAGTAGTTTTCAAGAAACGCGACGGACAGCTTGCCTTTGAATTCGGGGCGTTTTTCTATATCCGCGCTCAGATGGTTTATCAGCTTTATTATCTGCTTCGCGAGATAGTAGCCGGGAGCGGCTTTCGCGGAGAAGATGAACGTCTGCGGGATCATATCCGCACCCGGATCTTCAAGAATATCGTTATAAATCGATATTATGCGCAGAACGTTTAAAAGCTGGCGCTTGTATTCGTGCATACGCTTGATATGTACGTCGAATACGGTGTCGGGATCGATTTTGATACCCTTGTTTTCCCGGGCGTAGGCGGCGAGCCTTATCTTGTTTTCTTTCTTGATTCCGGCAAGCCTTTCAAGGACGGCTTTGTCGTCCCTGAAAGCGGAAAATCCGCTTAAAAGCTCCGTATCCTTTTTATAATCCGTGCCTATACATTCGTCCAGAAGCGCGGTCAGACCCGGGTTGGAATACAAAAGCCAGCGTCTGTGATCTATACCGTTCGTCACGTTTGTGAACTTATACGGCTCTATACCGTAAAAGTCTGAGAAAACGGTATGCTTCAAAATATCCGAATGGAGCGCCGACACGCCGTTTACCGTGTGCGAGCCGACGACGGACAGATTCGCCATACGCACAACTCCGCCGCCGATTATCGACATACGGTTGATCTTGTCCCTGTCGTGCGTGAAGTCGTTCCACAGCATTTCGCAGTATCTGCGGTTTATTTCGCATATTATCGTATATATGCGCGGCAGACGGAGCCTGAAAAGCTCCTGATTCCACGTTTCAAGCGCTTCGGGCATAACGGTGTGGTTGGTATACGACATCGTTTTCGTCGTGATATCCCACGCTTGCTCCCAGCTGTAATCGCATTCGTCGAGCAGCAGTCTCATAAGCTCGGCAACGCACATCGCGGGATGCGTGTCGTTTATATGTATCGCCGCGTATTCCGGCAGATCGTCCGCGGTGCCGTGCTTTTCAAGATGGTCGTGCAGTATGTTCTGCAAAGCCGCGGAAACGAGGAAATACTGCTGTGTAAGACGGAGCATTTTGCCCGCGTCGTGGTCGTCGGACGGGTAAAGCACCTTTGAGATCAGCTCGGCTCTCGTGCTTTCTTCAAGCGCTTTCAGATATTTGCCCTGCGAAAAGGCTTTCATATCGAAGCTTTTGAAATCGCGGGCGCGCCAGAGCCTCAGATTGTTTACCGCGGTCGTTCCCGCGCCGGATATGAAAATATCGTAAGGCACGGCCTCGACCTCGTCGGCGTCCTCGTATTCTATGTACATCCTGCCGTCGCGCCATATCTCGCGCGCCGTGCCGCCGAACTGTACCGTTACGGCAAGATCCGTGCGCGGCACGAGCCACGCCTCGCCGGTGGGCAGCCATATATCCGGCAGTTCCGCCTGCTCGCAGTCGACGATCTTCTGCTTGAACAGTCCGTATTCATAGCAGATACAGTGTCCCGTCGCCGGGTAGCTCTGCGCCGTGAGCGAGTTCATATAGCAGGCGGCGAGCCTGCCGAGACCGCCGTTTCCGAGCCCGGGGTCGTTTTCTCTGTCTATAAACGCGTTAAGAGAGAAGCCGAGCGAGGAAAGTACGTTTTTGTATTCGTCGTATAAGCCGAGATTGCACAGATTCGCCTTGAGCGACGGACCTATCAGAAACTCCATGCACATATAGTACGCTTTTTTTGCGCCCTTGTTCGCCGTCTCCTTTTCAAACGCGGTATTGTATTTCATAAGGAGATCGCGCACGGTCATGAGAGTGGCGTTATACATCTGTTCGTCGGTCGCGTTTTCGGGCGTAACGGCGAAATATTTGTCTAATTTATCTGTTATCTGTTGTCTGATTTCGGGTTCTGTCATGTAACGGTTTACCTTTCTTTTGCTATTGAATTATATAATTCCGCGTATTTTGCGGCGGAGCCTTTCCACGAAAAATCGTGCTTCATAATATTTACCGCAAGCTCCCTGAATTCTTCCTTCGCCTGATACGTCGCAAGCGCCTCGCGCACGACGTAAAGCATATCTGCGCTGTTGTACGAGGCGAACGTGAAGCCGTTGCCCTCGTGCCTGCCGTTGACGTATCTGTAGCCTTTTATGGAATCGTAAAGTCCGCCGGTCTCGCGTACGACCGGCACGGCGCCGTAGCGCGAGGCTATCATCTGCGAAAGCCCGCACGGCTCCGTCTTCGACGGCATAAGGAATATATCGGAGGCGGCGTAAATGCGCTTTGAAAGCTCTTTATCGTAAAGGATAAGCGCTTTCGCTTTATCGGGATGCCTGTATTCAAGCCCTCTGAAAAAGTCCTCGTAATACGGATCGCCGCAGCCGAGCACGACGAGCTGAACGTTGTCGCACAAAAGCTCGTCCGCTTTTTCTGCGATCAGATCGAGCCCTTTCTGATCGGTAAGACGGCTTATAACGGATATCATCGGTATATCCGCGTTTACCGGAAGACCGATCTCCTTTTGAAGCGCCTTTTTGTTTTCCGCCTTGCGCCCGACGCTTCTGTACGTATAGTTTTTGTAAAGCGCCTTGTCGTGCTGCGGGTCGTAGTAGACGTAATCTATACCGTTGAGTATGCCGTATAGCTTGCAGGAGTAAAGCCTTATCACCGGGTCGAGCCCGTGTCCGTATTCGTGCGTTTTTATCTCCTCAGCGTATTTTTCCGATACCGTGACGACTCTGTCGGAGCAGACTATCGCGCCCTTCATAAGGTTTATGCAGCCGTTGTAATCGACTATCTGATAAAGCCCCGGAGCTATGTCGAAAACGTCCGTCAGGATAGATCTGTCGTACTGCCCCTGGAAAAGTATGTTGTGTATCGAGAAAACGGCTTTTATACCGCGGTATCTGTCCTCGTTTGAGAATTTCGTTTTGAGATATATAATGGCGAGCGAAGTCTGCCAGTCGTTGCAGTGAAGTATATCGGGGAAAAAGCCGAGCTCATCCATCATACGCATTATCGCCATGCTGAAATACGCGAATCTCTCGCCGTCGTCAAATTCACCGTACAGCATATTGCGCTTGAAATAGTATTCGTTATCTATGAAATAGTAAACGACGCCGTCCTTTTCAAGACTGTATACCGCGCAGTACTGATCGCGCCAGTTGAGCCTTACCCGGAATTCCTTTTCCTTTTTCATCTGTTTTCTGTATTCGTCCTTAATTGAGGAATACAGGGGCGAAACGACTCTCACGTCGTTTTTTCCGTCAAGCTTTCCGAAAGCCGCCGGAAGAGAGCCCATAACGTCGGCGAGTCCGCCGGAGGAGGCAGTACCTCCGACGCCGCGTAAAGAATTTTCATTATCTGATATGTCCTTATATTATAGAATTTTTGGGAACGTAGAACGGTATGGATTCGTGAGCGGAAAGGCATCTGCCGTCCTTTATCACCACGTTCTTGTCGAGTATAACGCAGTTAAGCTGCGTGTCCTTGCAGATATAGCTGTCCTGCATTATTATGGAGTTCTTTATCACCGCGCCCTCCTCGACCGTGACGCCGCGGAAGAGGATCGAGTTTTCCACTCTGCCGCTTATAACGCAGCCGTCGGCGAGAAGCGAATTTTTGACGAAGGACCCCTCGGTGTATCTCGCCGGAGGCGAATTTCTTACCTTTGTATATACCGGTCTGTTTTTCGCTTCGAGCAGGGCGTGCCTTACGCCGGGCTGAAGCAGATCCATATTGCACGCGAAATATTCGGATAACGAGCTTACGCAGGCGAAATATCCCTCGTACGCGTACGACATTATAACGTAGGAGTTTATGTTTTTGAGCAGTACGTCGGTATTGAACGAGGTGTAGCCGTGCGCCGCCGCGTCGGCGATTATGTCGAGCAGCTTTTCGCGCGAGATCACCATGATGTTGAGGCTTATATCGTAATCGCCCGAAATATCGCGCGGATATACGAGCAGGTCCCTGACTCTGCCGTTTTCGGATTTCATTATAACGTTTTTCGCCGCCGTTTCGGGCGTGAGCGTCGTTTTCTTTACGGCTACGGTTATATCCGCGCCGCTCTTTTCGTGATACGATATCATATCGCTGAAATCGACGTTGCATATTACGTCGCAGTCGGATAAAACGACAAGCTCTTCCTTACGCTTTGAAATATAGTCCGTTGCGGATTTGAGGGATTCGAGCCTCGTTTCGACGTTTGCGCGTCTGCTTCCTTGGGCGAAAGCGGTTATGTTCGGGGAAATGAGCTTTATGCCGCCGGAACGCGACGCGAGGTCCCAGTCCTTGCCGGTGCCGATATGGTCGACGAGCGACTGATAGTTCGTCTGCGTTATTATGCCCACGCTCGTTACGCCGGAGTTTACCATATTGGAAAGCGTGAAGTCGATGAATCTGTATCTGCAGCCGTAAGGGACGGAAGCCATCGTACGCTGGCGCGTAAGCTCAGGCAGGTTGTTGTCGTGTATGTTTGAAAAGATTATACCTGTAACGGACATCTTATTTTTCCTCCTTTGCAAGCTTGCTCGTCATTGTGCCGCCCTCGATCACCGTGCCGACGGGTATCTTCATATTCGCGCCGAGCAGAGTGATCCTGCCGCCGTCCTTTATCGGTGTGCCTATAACGGAGTTTTCTCCGACGGATATGCGGCAGTCGAGTATCGAATATTCGACCTTCGCCCCCGCGCCTATCTCGGTTTCTTCGAATATGACGGAATCCTCTATCAAGGCGCCCTCCGCGACCTTTACGCCGCCGAACAAAACGGAGTTGATAACTGTGCCGTATACCTCGCAGCCCTCCGTAACGAGGGAATTGACGATCTTCGCGTTTTCACCAGCGAAATGCGGCGGGCGCGTGGAGTTGCGCGATAAAATGCGGCGCTCCGGCGTGTGCAGATCGAGCGCCGGCTTTTTGCCTATAAGGTCCATGTTCGCTTCCCACAGACTCTGCACCGTACCGACGTCCTTCCAGTAGCCTTCGAACGGATAGGCGTACATCTTCGCGCCGTCGGCAAGCATCTTGGGTATAACGTTTTTGCCGAAATCGTTTGACGACGACGGGTCTGAATCGTCCTCTTCAAGATATTTTTTCAGTATCGCGGCGCCGAAAATGTAAATACCCATTGACGCGTTCGTGCTTTTCGGATGCGCCGGCTTCTCCTCGAATTCATATATCTCGCCGTTTTCGCGCGCGTTCATTATTCCGAAGCGGGAAGCCTCGGCGAGCGGCACGTCTATGACCGCTATCGTGCAGTCCGCGCCTTTTTCCTTGTGGTATTTCAGCATGGCGTTGTAATCCATTTTATAAATATGGTCGCCCGATAAAACGAGAACGTAATCCGGATCGTATCTGTCGATGAAGCCGATGTTCTGATAGATGGCGTTCGCCGTGCCTTTGTACCAGTACGCGCCGTTCGCTCTCTGAT
>CACZVC010000116.1 GCA_902784545.1 uncultured Ruminococcus sp.
CGTAAGGCACATATCATGCGCGAAGCGTATATCACAACAGGCTTGCCTGTTATATCACATTTGCGTAAGCAAATATATCATCCCGCGCAAAGCGCGGTAGAGGGACGCCCGCGCGCGCAGCTTGCGCTGCAATGCCCCGGACTCCATTCCGTCAAAAAGCCCCGATACTTCGGGGGGAGGCGGGGGTTTGGGGGTGGATTTGGGGGGTGGGGAACCACCAACTGCGCCGGAACGGCGCGAACAATTCGTCGCGAAGCGACTCATTTGCGCAAGCAAATATATCGCGCCGCAAAAACAGCGGTTTACATAACGATCCCGTAAAAAAAGAGCCTTGCGGCTCTTTATGTTATTCCGTTGTTTCCGCCGTCGTTTCGAGCGGTTTGTCGTCCGTCGTTACCGGAAGCTCAGCTTCCTTTGCGGCTCTCGCCTCGCAGGTCTTGCACATTCTCGTTTTGCCGTTTTCTATCGCCGTTGCGGAGGTGCCGTCGAAGAGCTCTTTGGTGTTGCTCAGGTGACCGCAGTCGTCATATGCGTGATATACCGTGCCGCTTGCCGTCCAGTAGACCGTGTCAATATGCGCGTTTTCGAGCATTTCCTCCTGAGAAAGCGGGTTCCAGTCTATACCGAACAGAGTGCCGATTATCAGCGCGACCACGGCGGCGGCGACCGCTATGATCTTCGATTGCTTGCTCGCTTTTTTATCCGTCAGCGCGATTATTATGAACGGGAGGAAGGCTATGGCTGTCATAACGACGCCGAGGTTGTTGCGAAGCCAGAAACCGACCTTGTTTTTCTTCGATCCGGGATCGAGATGGTTGCCCTTTTTCCAGAGCAGGGAACCGACGACGACGCATATAAGGTCAAGCACGAGGCAGACTATCCAGCTTATCGTCCAGCCGGGATTTTCCATCGTAAAGCTGAACTGGAGCTTGAGGGTGAAGAGCAGTATCGCCAGCACCTCGAAGCCGATGGCGAGTATCCAAAGGATAAATGCGAAAATGCGGTATGGCAGCGCGTTCTTTTTAGTCGCCGCGAGCAGATCCTCCGTCGTTACGCTTTCCTGTCCCACGTGCGTGTAGGTGTGTTCGACTTTCTTTTTCTCCGCGGACTTTTTTGCCGCCGCGGCTTTCAGCGCTCTTTCCGCCGCGTCCTTTGCCGCGTCGTTGCTTTTCTTGTCAGCCATTTTTTATACCTCCGAATTTTTTATAAAACGATTATATCATATTATAAAAATATTGTCAAGCGGTATAACGTTTATTTCGTCATTTTTTACCGAAAGTTATTGACACGGACGGCGATTTATTGTATAATTACGAAAAGGAGGAAGGCGGAAATGAAATACGATAATTACGTCTGCACCGCGCCCGTGTGGGGCGGCAGTATTGTTTATAACGAAACGGTTTGGCCGGTGGATTTTGACGGCGGCGACCTTGTAATACCGCTTTTATATCACGCCGACAGGATCATATCCGTCACGGATACCGCGCTCGACGTAAAATACAAGGCGGGTATGGATTACGAGCTGACGGACGGAAAGATACGCATACTGCGCGGAGGGCGGATAAAAATAACGCCGCGCGGCGAATTCTTTTTAAAAGAGATACAGACCGAAAGCCCGTTCAAAATAGCCGCGGAGGGCGGCGGCTGGCTTTACTTCGCCGAGGGCGACGGCATCACGAAAAAGCAGGTGTGCGTTACTTATGAGCACTTCGACAAATGGTCGAAGCCGGCGCCGGAAAAGACCTGCAAGCTTCCGAAAACGAGAGAAAAAATAAAAAACAAAGAGCCGTTCGGCTTCGCGTTTTTCGGCGACAGCATAACCTACGGGTGCAACTCCTCGGGTATGAAGGATATAAACGTGCCGCCGTATATACCGATATGGTCAGTTATGACGGTGGAATACTTGAACCGCGCCGGCGCTTTCGTTTCCCATATAAACCGCGCCGTCGGCGGTATGGATTCGCGCTGGGGCGCGGAGAATATGTATCCTTTATTCAAGGACGACGGTTTTTCCCTTATGCTCATAGCCTTCGGAATGAACGACGGCGGTATAGAGCATTTTGAGGAATATACCGAAAAAATGATAGAGGACGCGCTGAAAATAAATCCGGAATGCGAGTTTCTGCTAGTTTCGACGACTTTGCCGCACAAGCTCGCCGCGGGATTTTACAGAGAGCAGTACAAACAGCAGGCGATATTGGAGCGCGTCTGTGAAAAATACGGCGACAAGACCGCGCTCGTGCCGATGACGGATATCCACACGGCTATGCTTGAGAAAAAGAGATTTTTCGATATGACGGGCAACAACGTAAATCACCCCAACGATTTTCTCGCGTCCGTATACGCGCAGGCGATACTCCGCGTTCTTGGAGAGGTATGATGAAAGCTTACGAAAGACTTATAAAATACGCGAAAATACATACCGCGAGCAGCGAGGAAGGGTCGGAGACCCCGTCGACTTCAAGGCAGTTCGACCTGGCGAACGCTCTGGCGGAGGAGATGAAGCAGATCGGTATGACCGGCGTTTACGTCGACGGGCATTGCTACGTTTACGGCGTTATCGAAGCGGATAAGGGATATGAAAACGTCACGCCGACGGGCTTTCTCGCTCATATCGACACCGTGCCGGATTTCCCCGGCGAAAACGTATGCCCGCGGATAATCGAAAACTACGACGGCGGTGATATAGCGCTGTCGGACAGCGGAAGGGTATTGTCGCCCGCCGATTTTCCGCATCTTGAAAAGCTCAAAGGCAAAACGCTTATAGTCACCGACGGAAAGACCGTGCTCGGCGCGGACGACAAAGCCGGCGTCGCCGAGATAATGACGGCGGCGGAGAGGATAATAAAAGAAAAGATACCGCACGGGCGCGTAAGCGTCTGCTTCTGCCCCGACGAGGAGATCGGTCACGGCGCGGCTCTGCTCGACCTCGGCCGCTTCGGCGCGGAGCTCGGCTACACCGTTGACGGCGGCGCGCTTGCAGATATAGAGTACGAGAATTTCAACGCGGCAGGCGCCGAGGTGCTTTTCCGCGGCAAGAACGTACATCCCGGCGGAGCGAAAAACACGATGATAAACGCGGCGCTTCTCGCGATGGAATTCAACTCGATGCTCCCGTCAGCCGACGTTCCGTCGCTTACCGAGGGCTACGAGGGATTTTTCCACCTGACGGAAATGTCGGGCGCGGTCGATTCCGCAAAGCTGTCGTATATAATCCGCGACCACGACGAAAACACTTTCCGTGCGCGCAAAAAGTGCATGGAGCACATAGCGAAGACAATGAACGAAAAGTACGGCGAAGGCACGGTCACGCTCAATATCAAAGAGCAGTACAGAAATATGATAGAGATGGTAAAGCCGCGCTTCGAGGTGGTGGAAAAGGCGTTCGAGGCGGCGAGGTCGCTCGGGCTCGAGCCGACGGCGTCCCCGATACGCGGCGGCACGGACGGCGCGCAGCTTTCGTTCCGCGGTCTGCCCTGCCCGAATCTGCCGACAGGAAGCTACGGACACCACGGACCGTACGAGCACGCGGTGTGCGAGGATATGGACGTTTGCACGGACCTTATAATAAACATAATCCGCTGTTACGCAAATGATAAAAAGTGAGGTAAACGTATGAAAGCAAAAACAGTGATAGCACGTCTTCTGTGCCTTTTGTGCGCCGCGTCGATGATCTTCGCGCTCGGCTGTACGGGCAGCCCGGAAACGACGACCGTGCCGGAGGATATAACGACCGCGGACGAAGAAACGACCGGGACCGAAGCGGTGACGGAGGAAGAGGAAACGGATCCCGTTGAGACCGAGGAGGTTATAAATATGATCAGAATATCCGACAGGCTGGAGATGCCGGAGATCACGCGCGAGGCTGACGTAAAATACATAACGGCAAACCTCAATTCGATCCTTAAAAACGGCTACGGCACGTCAAGCGTCATGGCGGAAGCGTTTGAAGCGGTTTTCCCGCGGCTGATAATTTTCAGAACTGACAAGGACGCGGATTTCGCCTACGTTTTAGGTGAAAAAACGCCGCTCGCCACAAACGGCACAACGTATGAAAAGGGTCATTATCTCGACTTGTACGATATATCGCAGATATTCGGCGGCGAATACACGTACGAGGCTGACGGCGATAACATAAAATCGTCGTTAACGATCGGCGACAGAAGCGTCGTATGCGAAAACAAGGACGGATTGCTGATAATAAACGGCGAGGAGACCGCGGCGGATATAGTAAACACGCCGAGGATGATGGACTCAGGCGGCGATTACACCGACATATACATGCTGAACGTCAAGGATATCGCAAAGCTCTATGACGTTAACGTGTATTATACCGACAGCGGCATAATATGCTTCTCCGCCGGCAAGGCGTTCGACGATCTGCGCGGCTATTACATAGCCGAGGAAGCGACAAAGCTGTTCCTTGCCGAGGAAAAGCTGAACGAGTACAGCAAAAATATGTTCGTCGACATACCGAACATCGTAAAAATGACGGAAAACAACGTAACGTCGTACTCGTTCCCGGAGCTTGATTTAGGGCTCAACGTGCTTGCGTACGCCTCTCAGGGCGTCACTCCGAAGGTCGGGCTCGGTCCGGCGATCGTAGCCGGTCAGGGCGAGCACCCGGATAACTACACGGTTGTGCGCGTTTTCGATATTTATCAGATATGCCACACGCAGTTCAACGCCTACCCGGCGTCCGTCAGAGGTGGCGTACAGGTCGCCGCGGCGGTGGTAAAGGACGGCGTGAACATACTCACCGCGCCTTACAGCGACGGCTCGGTTTCGGAGCTTCGCGTTTTCGACTGCAACGGCGGCTTTAAATTCACGATAAAGCCGTCCTTCAAGGCGCCATACGCGATAGCCGCGGGCGCATTTAAAGGCAACGACGACGTTTTCGCGGTCGCGGAAGCCAAAGGCGACGGCAGTACGCTTAAAATACAGTTCTTCTCCGCCGAAAACGGCGAGCAGATCAGCGCCGACACGGTAAGCGTTAGTTCGACGGAGCGCGTCACGATGTCCGCGGACAGAAAAGCCGAGGGCGGCGAGGGACTTGTGCTTTCATTCAAAAAATCCGCCTATATCTATAAGGACGGCGGACTGTCCGAAATAAAACTCGACGGCAAAGAATATAACGGCGTTTACGCCTCCGCGTTCGGCGGCTACGCCGCGACCTCCGACGCCGACGACGAATATAAGGCGTTTTCGGAAATAACGGAGATAAAGGACGGCTCGTCTAACGCCGTTAACGTCGGCGTAAAGGAGAACATTTTCGTCTCCACAAAGGCGTCCAAAAACACCGATTACATCAAAAAAGGCAGATTCTGGCATACGCGCGTCGAATATCCCGCGCCGGTGATGAGCAGACTGCGCAGTTCCAACACCACGGCTATAAGAACGGGCGATTACAGTATGTTCACCATATCGCCCGGAGGCGACGAGCGGAACAATTACAACCGTATCTACAATATGTGGGAGCCCTGCTCGACGCACCGCTGGGGCAAGACCTCGCAGATGGGATTCCTTATAAACTACGTCGATCCCGATACGGGAGCGTACGCCTACGCCACGCTCAACAAAAAAGGACAGAGAAACGACTATCTGGAGCTCGGCGCGTCGTTCTACAACGCGACGTACGCGCCGAATATCCCCGCGCTCGACAGGCTCAATTTCTGGACGAGAAGATCGTATATGCAGAGCCTTGCGGAGCTTTACAGAAGCGCGCCGGAATACACCGTCGCCGTGTCGCCCGTGCATGAGCACGAGATAGACTCGGGACAGAGCTCCGTCGGCGACTATAACCCGACGATGATAGCCTCGTTTGCCGCGTGGCTCAAAGATATGTTCGGAACTATCGAAAAGGTGAACGAAAAATACGGCACCTCTTTCAAATCGTTTGAAGAGCTCGACGCGCCGAGAGGCACCTCGCGCGGCGACTGGGACAAATATTCGACAAAGAGAAAGAAAAACGAATATTTCACCGCCTGGACGCTTTACAACCGCTATATCGTCTCGCGCCACGTTATAATGTCGTACAGAGAAGCGCTGCTCGCGGGCTTCCCGCCTGAGCTTATAAAGGCGCACCAGATACCCGAGGGCGACGCGGTCGCCGGGCTTTTGGGCGAAGCCGATACGCGTATATCCCCGGTCGACGTCGTTCTTGCAGACGGCACCGGATACGGCGGCACGAGATACAGCGTCTGGTATAAGGACAACAACTCCTTCTTCCAGCTTGCGCACGATTCGGGACACAGGAACATAACGCTCGGCGAATACAGCGCGATGTCCACGAACAAAAACGACTCCTTCAAACAGCTGAAATATATGTTCGACAACGGCATAGTCTTCACTCACGTCATGACGTGGGCGGGCAACGTCTCGCAGGGCGACGTTATGGATAAAAACGAGCAGTACGCCATAGACGAGCTGCAGAAGCTCGGCGAGCCGAGAAGCGCCTCCTCCGGCGGCACGGGCGACGTCCGCGCATACGTTGAAGGCGATACGGCGTACAACATCGTCGAAATAGGCACTAAGGAAGACAGCCCCGGACTGCTGAAAAGCGTAAAAGCCGACGGCTCGTTCGACGGCACGGTTTATTTACAGCCGTTCCACGCAAACGTAGGAGTTATCGATATAGCGACAGACGTCACGGCGAACGGAAGCGGCAGGCTCGAATACGTTATGGCGGGCAAAAAGGACGCCGCCGGAAAAAACGTCGAGGGCTTCAACTACGGCGATATCGCGGAGCTCCGCATAACCGCGAAGCCGACCGGAAAGCGCGGAAGAATAACCGTTAAGATCATACACGAGGGCTGTGAGCTTTCGATAGCGGAATATACGTTCACAGTCGAGGGCGAAGCGAAGGAATACCGCTACGTTTTCAAAAACCAGGTGTACCTTGCCGACTGCACAGTAGTCGTAGAGTACGAAAAAGTCGATATATCCGACCTTGACGCGACGATGATGTATGAAATGACGGCGAGAAAGTATTACGGAGAGCTTTCACCCGAGCCGCATAAAGGCGGAGTGAGCTTCGATCTTATGAAATAAAATTTTTCCCCGTCCGTAAAGGACGGGGAAAAACGTTTAAGTACGGGGAATTCAAAAAATAAAGAATAAAGAACAAAGAACAAAGAATAAAAATCGGAATATTTATAGGGGAGGGGTCCGCCCTCCCGCGGGAAGAATTCAAAAAGAAAAAAGAATAAAGAAAAAAGAAGAAAGAATAAAAATCGGAAACGTCGTTTGTAGGGGAGGGCATTGCCCTCCCGTTCCATTCGTAGCGAAGCGCGGTATATCGTCTGAACAAACGATATGTCCTCCGGACGCGATATGCCTTTCAGGCGCGATATGTCTTCGACGCGATATGCCCCTTCGGGGCGTGAGGAGAAGCAGCGGTTAAGAATAATGAAATCAATAAACTATATAAAACAAGCGCGCGGCGCGGTGGGGGGGACGCCCGCGCGCGCAGCTTACGCTGCAAAGCCCCGACTTACGTTGGGGGGAGGCGGGGGTTTGGGGGTG
>CACZVC010000117.1 GCA_902784545.1 uncultured Ruminococcus sp.
CTCATCAACGTATCTTACGACGGTCTGTATTATGACGGCACTCTCAAGCTCAAAGAGGGCGGCGTTGATAAGCAGATAGTCCTGCCCGAGAACAGAGCTGAGCTCGACTTCACGAAGGGCGACGTAAAGGTCATAACCGTTCGCGGCTGGGCGAGAATATCCGAAAATACCGCTGATATCAAGGGCTTCGGCTACAGCATAGACGGCGGAGACGTTGTTGAAGGCGAATTCGTTCAGGATAGACCTGACCTCGCAACTGCCGGATTCCCGGGCGGCGTAGGCTTCAACGTCAACATACCTGTTGAAGATCTTGAAGAAGGCGAACACAGCATTGACATTTACCTCATCACCAGCGACGGCGAGCAGATCAAGATCGTAAAAGACAGATCCACCGCTGAAGAGCAAATCATCAACCAGGTCGGCGTAACATTCACGGTCAACAAGCCGGATGACGGACCCGACAATCCCGACAACCCGCCCACAGCGGACGTTGCGATAATGGCAGTTGCTGCCGTTGCCGCCGTAGCGCTTGCCGGCGTGATGATCGGTAAGAAGGCTCTTAAGAAATATTGATCCTTAAGCTAAGCTGAAAAAGGACCCGGGAAGGAAACTTCCCGGGTTTTTTTACGGCAGGCGAAATGATTAAATGACAAAACCGGGCTTTAAAAGGCCGTAAAAATCCTTAAAATGAAAAAATCAGTTATTTGAGATCGGTGAAATCTTTAAATGACAAAGAATGGTTTTAAAAGTCAGCGAAATCTGTAAATGACAAAGTCGGATTTTAAAGCCCGGTGAAAATCTTTCAAAAAAACGGTTTTTGAAAAACGGTAGAAAATCCGTATATTATTACGTCTTATTATATGAAAGGTGAATGTCGGCTGACGGATACATAATAAAGCGGTTTTTGACCGCGACCGGCGCGCATTTTGAAAACGTTGCAGAAATACGGCAAATACCTACTGACCGCTATAAACAACATGCTTAAAAATTCGCGGGACGGCTGTGAGGCTGTGAACAACGCGTATCTTCCGGCGCGGAACAGTATTTTGAAACGGTATCTTTGCACTGTAATAAGAAACAACACAATAACGAATAAAAGCGAGGCGCTTTGTATCGACGGGCTTGCGGATATCGCTGCGCCGGACAAAGTCGGAGCGGCAAAATAATGCGCGTGCCCGATGAATAATACGAAAAGCGCCGTTAAAAAGGCGGATAGTGGTCGCGGTGTACGTTACGACGTAAAAAAATCGGATGATGTAAGAACAGAATTCTTCATCATACGATTTTATCGTTTATCCGCGTTCCGCTTTTATTTTATCGTATCTTTGCTGAACGTTTTCCAAAAAAGCGTCCCACAGGTCGTTTTCGCGTATCACCTGCGGACAGTTTTTGCCGGAGAAGTGCCAGTGCTGGC
Source organism: uncultured Ruminococcus sp. (assembly GCA_902784545.1). Lineage (GTDB taxonomy): Bacteria > Bacillota > Clostridia > Oscillospirales > CAG-272 > UBA1248. Next base: position 1,415 of record CACZVC010000117.1, read on the forward strand.
GCACCTGCTTTATTTTCAGGTTGTATTTGTACATCAGCTCCGCGACGAGCTGGGCGGTGTTGTCCATCGTTTTATAAAAGTATTTAGACGGATGTCTTGTGCCTTCCGTTTCGTGGTTGACGCACATTTCGATACCTATTCCGTACGTGTTGCCCTGGCCGTCTCTGCCGTCGCCGGCGTGCCACGCGCGCTCCTCCTCGGGCAGATGCTTGAATATCGTCTTGTCGTCGACGGTGAAGTGCCACGAGGTCTTTGTCCCTTCCTGCTTTACGTAGTCTCTGTGAGCGTTTGCGTCCGCACCGGCGGAGAAATTGCCCGTGTTGTGTATGACTATGTATTTGACCTTGTAATTTCCGCCCGGCCGGTTGTATCTGCCCTCGGGGATATAGTCGGCTGTGACCATTATATCCTGCGCGGTACCCTCGCCTATGCGCCAGGTAAAGCGCTCCGGCTTTTTCTGTACCACGTAGACGACGCCGCACCAGATCTTTTCAAATTCCGATACGAGGTATTTTACCTCGACCTGCTTCATCACCGGGTCGTTCACTATAAGATAATCCCTGCCGTCTGTCGTCTCGTAGCCGATAACGCAGAGCAGATGGCCGTCTGTTGAATAATCGGGATAGCCCGACTCTTTGAGCTGACCTTTCTCCACCGCAACGCTGCACACTATCGGCACGTTTCTGGATAAAGCCCATTTCAGCGCGTTCATATCGTATATGTCGACGAAAGCGTTGTAACCGAGCTCGCCCGCGTACGCGACGTTATACGACCAGTTGCCGTAAAAGCCCTCTTTGTTGTCGTAAACGCCGTCGGCGGTGTCCTTCGTTTCAAACTTCTTTTCGCCGTAGTAGTCGCGCACCATCGAAAGCGACGTCGGAGAACAGATCACGCCGCCGATCTCCGGCACGTCGAGCTGATAACGCTTTTTGACCTTGAGCTTTACGCTCTTTACCGTCGGCGTTTTTGTAAGCAGGCTTTTGTTCCCGTCGGTCGCGGCGGTAACGTTGTAGAGCACTGGCGGATCTTCGCCGGTCTGTTTCAGCGTTATTTTGAGCTTTATTGCCGTGCATTTTTCGTTGAGCGTCAGCGTATCGACGTCGAGCTCTCCGTTTTTATCCTTTTTTGAGCGGCTTCCGGATACGCCGGGCGCGGCGCTCCACACGCCCCACGAATAAGGCTCGGTATACGTGCCGTCGGGCAGCTTCACCATTACGCCGATCTCCGCCGTGCCGCCCTTTGTATCCGCGTTCCAGCTCATTATAAGCTTTTTGAATCCGGACATTTTCAGCTCGTCTGAAATGAAAACGCCGGGTCTTTCGCTGTCGGCGACGGTCAGACCGTCGTATTTGAATATTACGTTGTCAAATTCGCCTTTAAGCTCGTTTGCGCTGAACATGACAGCGCGGTTGAAAAGCTTTTCGTCTGATTTGTAAAAATCCTTTGTAACAAATTTCGGCAGCTTGTCCGCCTGTAATATCTTTTTATCGCTCATTTCAACTGTTTCCTTTGCGGTCACGGCGTCCGTTTCATTTTCCGTTTCCGTAACACCGTCCGTCACGGTCTCCGCGGCGGGTACGGCGGCGGGAGCCCGCGGCGCGTTCATCTGCAAAAAGCAGTATACGAACGTCGCCGCAATGACGACTATCGAAACGATAGCGGCGACGCTTGCCAAAAGCGTTATCTTATCCGTCTTTTTCGCCGCCGCCTGTTCTGTTTGCTCCGCCGCCGTGTTTTCGCCGGACGGCGCCTGTGTTTCAGGCGCCGTTTCCGCGTTTTCCGTCAATTCCGTCTTGTTTTCATCGTTCATCGCTGTTCAAATCTGTATTTGCCCGGAGCGAGCGTTATAACGGCTCTGTTGTCTTTACGTTCGAATTCGGAGAATTTATGCTCCACACCGTTTACGGTAAACGTGTCGCCGCGTGTCAGGACCGGCAGATAAAGCGTCGCCGGCACGGGCGTTTCCGCCTCGTAGACGAAGCCGTTTTCCGTGCTCCAGTTCGATACGATCCTTCCGTGTCTGCTGTCGTAGTGACATTTTACCCAAGTTATCTTTTCCTGTCCCTCGGGCGTTTCCTCCGGCGTTCTCGTGTCGGGTGTGGGCTGTAAAATAACGCGCTCGAAGCCGTACGCCTCGGGGTCCGCCTCGATGCCGGCGACGTGACGGTACATCCATTCCTGCACGGAACCGTAGGCGTAGTGGTTGAACGAGTTCATTCCCACGTCGCCGAAGCCGGTCGCTATGGTGTAGGAGTTCCAGCGCTCCCATATCGTCGTCGCGCCCTGATCCACGCTGTAAAGCCACGACGGATTCGCGGTCTGTAAAAGCAGGGAATAGGCGAGATCGCATTCGCCGTTTTCGGCGAGTATCTCGTTCAGGATGCCGGAGCCGACGAAGCCGGTGGAGAGCTTGTATCCGTTGTTCACTATCTTGTCGTGCAGGGCTTTTACGGCGGCTTTTTCGTGCTCGCCGTCGAGCATACCCGTCATAAGCGCCAGAAGATAACCGGTCTGAGTGCGGTATTCCGGCTTGAGATCGCCGTTTTCGCAGTATCTTTCGATAAAGCAGTCCTTTATACGCTTATATAAGAACGCATAGTGTACGGCGCGGACCGGTTTTCTTATCGCCGCCGACATTTCCGACATCATCACGGCGTCGTACGCGTAGTAGGCGAGCGCTATATATCTGTTGTCCGTGGGCTCGTATGCAAGCCAGTCGCCGTAGGTCGGGTTCGGTCCCTCCATTCCGCGGGAGTCGAGCCAGCCCATGTATTTTTCCATTGAATCGAAATGCTCCGCGACAAGCTCCGTGTCGTTATACATTTTCAGCATAACGTACGGTACGACTATGCCGGCGTCAGCCCACGCCGCGCCGCCGAAGCCGACGACGCGCACCGTCGGTATGACGTCCGGATACATTCCCTCGGGCGACTGCGAATCGCGGGCGTCGCGCAGCCATTTTTTGAAGAATCCGTCGACGTCGGCGTTATACGCCGCGGTGTTGCAGAATATCTGCGTGTCGCCGGTCCAGCCCAGACGCTCGTCGCGCTGAGGGCAGTCCGTCGGGACGGTGAGGTAATTGCCGCGCTGTCCCCAGATTATGTTCGATATGAGCTTGTTGACCTTTTTATGCGACGTTTCGATATATCCGGTCTCCTTCGTCGCGGAGCCGACGACCTCGCCGTTGAGCGCCGATATTTCTATATCCTCGGAGGCTGTTACCTCGATATAGCGGAAGCCGAAGAACGAGAAGGTCGGGCGCACGCGCATTTTGTCCTTATCGGACAGAACGCATTGCAGCTTCGCCTTTGCGGAGCGGTAGTTTATACTGTATATCGAGCCCTTCGGGTTGTCGTTGCCGCGCGACTTTTCGCCGCTGTCGTTAAGCATTTCGCCGAAGCGCACCATAACGAACGCGCCTTTTTTGCCGCTTATCTCAAACGAAGGCCAGCCGACCATGTTCTGACCGAAGTCGACGACGGCGTTCTGTCCCTTTTTAAGCGTGAACGAAGCGGCGTTATCGGATTCAAAAACGACGTTTATCTCGCCGAAATCGGTGCCGTTGTCCTTTGTTCCCTCAAACACCGTAAGGTGCTTCGGCGAAACGGAAAAGTCGCGTATCTGTATCGACGGGCCGACCTTCGGCGTGATATCTATATCATATACGCGGCTCACCGCGTTTTTCCAGCCCGTTCTGTCGGCGCCGCTTTTCGACAGCTTTCCGTAACACGGCTCGTTGAAGTCTATATATTCGCCGTCCCATATATCAGCCGTCCTGATCCTGCCGCCTTTGAAGGAAAGCCAGCTTTCGTCGGTGTATATATCGGTCCTGCCGTTACTGTCCTCGATATGTATTCCCGCCATAAAGCTTATAACGGGGTCGGGGTACGTGCCGAAGGAAATACGTCCGGCGTACCAGCCCGAAGCAAGGACCGCCAAAATCGTGTTTTCGCCTTCTTCAAGGTAGTCCTTTATATCGTAGGTGTAATATAAAACGTGCTTTCTGTAATCCTCCCAGCCGGGCTTGAGCTCGTCGTAAACGTCGCCCGCCTTTACGCGCTCGCCGTTTATGTAGAGGTCAAAAACGCCGAGAGCCGTCGCGTCGATCGTCGCCGATATCACGCCCGATACCGAAAAGGTTTTGACGAACATTCCGAGTCCGCCGTCGTCGCCTATCGGGTTGTGCTGTTCGCTCTGTCCGCCGCCCCATTGAAAAGGCTTGACCTCCGCCGCGTCGAACTGGGGACAGATTATCCATTTGCCTGTTCCGTTTGTCATTTCGTCTTTCATATTTATCTCCTTACACCGCGGTCCTCCGCGTTATTTTATGAGTTTTATTATGGCGTTTATATCAGCCGGGAAAAACTTTTGTATGCGCTCCGCCATTATCATAAGAGAATCTGCCGGCTTCGTTTTGTATTCGCTTCTTACGAGCTTTTCGCCGTACAACAGCTCCGGCGCCGCGTATTCGGCGACTCCCCAGCCGTATTCCTTGCCGTTTTTTGACTTTTCATATACGAAATCCGCGGTTACGATATACGTCTGCATCTGAAGCCGCGTTATGTATTTGTCTATATTCCCGTCCTCTTTCAGCTTTGTGCGCAGGTCCTTTGATATGATCCTTCCCGCGCCGGATATAACGTCGTATATCTCTTTGTCGCGGTAGTAAACGAGCCCGTCGTCACAGCGTGCGTCAAAATCGTAGCCGTCGCGGCGGTAGTTGCAGAGGTGCGGCAGCATTTCAAGGCTGACGTAAACGGCTTTGTTTTTGAAAAATTTGCCGTAGGCGCATTCGCCGCCGCGTATGACCGGACCCTTCCACTCCCACGGACCGGGCTGATCGGTGAACCAAAGCTCCGCGGGACACATTTCCTCGACCGAAAAGCCGGGTATCGCGTTTTTGAAAAACGGCAGAAAACCGAATTCAAGCGCGTATTTTACAAGTGTTTTTTCGTTTGTTATCTCTCTCTTTTTCATATCGCTTATATTATATAATATCTTAATTAAAAAAGCAATAGCATAAAAATAAAAATTGCGATATATTCCGCGTTTTTACAAAATTCGTGTATATCAATTAACATATTTCCACTATACTGAAACTGATAAAGTATAAACCCCGGAGAATCGGTATGATATTCAGTTATTATCCCGGCTGTACGCTGAAAAACAAGGCGAAACAGCTTGACGTTTACGCAAGGCAAAGCGCGCTTAAGCTCGGCTTTGAGCTTGTCGAGCTTCCCGAATTTCAATGCTGCGGCGGCGTTTTTACGACGTCCGGCGACGAGATCGCGACGAAGCTGGCGGCGGTCAGGGCGCTCAAAGCCGCAAGGGCGGCGAAAACGCCGCTCGTCACCGTGTGCAGCGCGTGCCATAACGTTATAAAGCAGACGAACCACGCGATGAAGACCGATACGGAGTTTGCGGACAAGGTGAACAGATACATAAACGACGGCGACGATTATCACGGCGAGACCGAGGTATATCATTATCTTGAAGTCCTGCGTGATATAACCGGCTTCGATAAGATAAAGGCGTTGTCGAACGGCAGGCTGAAAGGCGTAAAAGCCGGCGCGTATTACGGCTGTCTGCTTCTGCGACCGTCGAAGATAATGAAAACGGACGATCCGGAAAATCCGTGTATTCTTGAAGATCTTATAAAAGCCGCGGGAGCGGAGCCGGTATATTACGGCGAGCGGAACGAGTGCTGCGGCGGATATACCGTGCTCGATACGCCGCGGATCGCTGAAAAGCGGAGCCGGGCGGTATATACGTCGGCGAAAAACGCCGGGGCGGATATGATAGTAACCGCCTGTCCCTTGTGCCGATATAATCTCATCAAGAACGGCGCGGATATACCGGTGATTTACTTTACTGAAATGCTTTGGCAGGCGCTTTCGGAGTAGGATATGAAAAACAAAAACGATATGCTGCAAAAACAGATAATAAGGCAAAGCGGCGTAAAC
>CACZVC010000118.1 GCA_902784545.1 uncultured Ruminococcus sp.
GCGGGCGTCCCCCCCACCGCGCCGCGCGCTTATTTTATACAGTCTATTGATTTCATTATTCTTAACCGCAGTTTCTCCTCACGCCCCGCAGGGCATATCTCACCTGAAAGGTATAAGAGCTGTTTATCCGCCTCGATTTTCGTCAAGGAAGATAAACAGCCCTCTTTTTTTTATCGTTTTCAGTCCGCCGCGGCTCTTTCCGCTTTGTTTATAAGAGCCTTCGCTATCGGGTTGTCGGCGCCTAAAATTATCGTTTTATCCTTGCTGTTGAACGTCTTTTTCAGAGTGTCGAGCGCGAGCTGGAACTCATAGAAGCTGCGTTTGTCCTCGGTGTTGTACGCCTCCGACAGAAGTCTCATATACTCCGCCTCGCCCTCGGCGCGTATCTGCTCCGCCTGAGCCTTCGCGTCGGACAGGGATATATTGACGGTCTTGTCGACCTCGGCTTTTATATACGCCGCGTCGCGTTCGCCCTCCGCGGTGTATTTATCCGCCTCGCGCTTGCGCTCGGAGATCATACGCTCGTAAACAGACTGCTCGTTGCTCTTCGGCAGATCGAGCCTTTTCAGCTTTACGTCTACCACTCTGATGCCGTAAACGTCAGTTTTGCCCATTACCTCGGCTTTTATCTCGTCGTATATCGCGTTGCGCTCCGCGCCGGGATTCATATTGATTATATCGTCCTGATCGAGCACGCCCATTTTGGTTTTGAAAGCGTTGTACGTTATATCGTACAGACGGCTTTCCGCCGCGCTTATCTGCGTCAGGCTCTGGAAGAATTTGAGCGGATCCTCTATTTTCCAGAGGATATAGCTGTCGACCGTCATGCTCTTTTTATCGACCGTGAGCACCTCGGACGGCGGGATATCGTAAAACAGCGTCTTTTTGGGGAAGCTGCGGACGGAATCTATAAACGGGACCTTGAAATAAAGCCCCGGCTCGTCGACCGTTCTGATTATCTTCGAAAACCTTACCGTGCAGACGTATTCGTCCTCAGCGACCTCGTAAAAACAGCCGGGCAGAATTATGAGAAGAAGCGCGACGACGGCGACTATGACGATTATAACGCTGACTTTTTTCCTGCTTTTCGTATTCATCTCGGTATTCATTGCTGTCCGCCCTCCTTTTCAAAGCTTTCCACCGGCAGAAGCTTCTGCATCGAGCCGTCGCCCGAGGTGTCTATATACACCTTTGTGCCGGGCAGAAATTCCTGAAGCGCCTCGTGATACATACGTATCATCGTCGCGTCGGGATTGAGTTTGTACTGCTCGTACATCGCCTCGAACATCGCTATCTGCATTTTTGCCTCGTTTATCCTCTTCTGTTTGTCGTACTCGGCGTTGAGCGTTATGCTCTTTACCTCTGCTTCCATTTCCGGCAACTTCGATTCCTTGTAAGCCTGCGCGAGGTTTATCGTCGCCTCCTTGCCCTGAAGCGCCGACAAAACGGCTTTGTACGCCTCGTTTACCTCGTCGGTCGGCATTTCCGCGTCCTGTATCTTGACGTCGGTGAGCATAAGGCCGATATCGTACGCCTCAAGCTCCTTCGCCGTGAGGTCCCTGATATCCTGCTGTATCGTCACCTTGCCATCCGTCAGCACGCTGTCGACGCCGCTCGAGCCCACTACGTTCCTTATCTGGCTCTGAACGAGATTTTTAAGTATCTCCTCCGGATTCTTGGCTGAAAACAGGTATTTTACGGGGTCGGAGACCTTGTATTCGACGAAGAAATCGACGTTTACGATGTTAAGGTCGCCCGTTATCATCTTGCATTCGTTTTCGACCACGCTTATGACGGTCGCGTCGTTGTCTGAGCTTCTGTACCCTATTTCAAGCTTGCGCAGGACGTTTACGTCCACGATGTGCGCTTTTTGTATGAACGGGAGCTTGAAGTGTATTCCCGCGCCGGTTATGTCCGTGACCTTGCCGAACGTCGTTATCACAGCCTGCTGTTTATCGTCCACCGTGTAAAACGACGACGACACGCACACGATAAGCGCGATCACGACGACGGCGACGATCACACCGATCTTTATCGCCTTCTTTTTCATCATTTTTCTCCTTTCGGCTTGTTGTATATATTATACATATAAAACGCGCGCTTGTCAATAATTATAAAGAAACCTTAATAATTCTTAATTTTTCTTAATAAACGCGGCAATAATAATAAAAAAGGACTTTTTGTTATGGGCATAATAAAATTGAAAAACCGCGTCTGCGTGAGTGCCGTCGCCTCGGTCGCGGGAAGAAAAGAATATGACGGCTGTTTCGGCGACAGATTCGACGAATACGGAAAAGACGACACGTTCGGACAGAAGACGTTTGAGGACGCCGAGGCGGAGATGCAGCGGCGGTGCTTCGCGCACGCGCTTCGCAAGGGCGGCTTTGCCGAGGGCGATATCGACGCGATATTCGCGGGGGATCTTATGAATCAATGCACCGCCTCGTCGTACGGACTTCTGAAATACGATATACCGTACCTCGGTCTTTTCGGCGCCTGCTCTACGATGGCGGAGGCGGTGCTCCTCGCCGCACTGACGGTCGACGGCGGGTATTTCCGCCGCGCGGCGGCGGCAGTCAGCTCTCACAACTGCACGGCGGAAAGACAGTTCCGTATGCCGATAGAGTACGGCGGTCAGCGCACGCCGACGGCTCAATGGACGGTGACGGGCGCGGGCTGTGCGGTGATAGACGGCGGCGCGTCCGGTATGTATATAAAAGAAGTCCTGCCGGGCAGGACGGTCGATCTGGGCGTAAAGGACGCGGCGAACATGGGCGCGGCAATGGCTCCCGCCGCGGCTGACACGCTTGAAAGATACTTCGCCGGAAGCGGAAAAAAGCCGTCCGATATCGACGTTATACTGACCGGCGATCTCGGCTCGGAGGGACATTCGATTTTGACGGAGCTTCTGTCCATGGACGGATACGATACCGCCGCTTCCCACCTTGACTGCGGCATGCTTTTATACAGGCCGGAGCAGGACGTTCACAGCGGCGGAAGCGGGTGCGCCTGCTCGGCTCTGGGGCTCGCCGTGTATCTTTACGACCGTTTTATGAAAAAGGAAATAAAAAACGCCCTGTTCGTCGGAACGGGAGCGCTTATGAGCCCTATGGCGGTCGCGCAGGGACACAGCATACCCGGCGTGGCGCATCTTATATATTTTTCATCGGAGGTGTGATATGGAGCTTTTTTTGAAATATCTTTCCGTTTTCGCCGTCGGAGGACTGATATGCGTTCCGGCGCAGATACTGATCTGCAAAACAAAGCTGACGCCGGCGAGGATACTCGTTATTTACGTCGTGTCGGGCGTTGTTCTGGGCGGTCTCGGAGTCTATAAGCCTTTGAAGGAGCTTTTCGGATGCGGCGCGTCGGTGCCGCTGACCGGCTTCGGCGCCGCCCTTGCCGAGGGCGTGACTGAGGCAGTGAACGAAAAAGGACTCTCGGGCGCGTTTACCGGCGGCATGACCGCGATGGCGGCGGGAATAACCGTCGCGATGATCTGTGCGCTTTTATGCTCCGTGTTTTTCAGAAGCAAAAGCAAAGCGGCGGACTGACAAAAAGCAAGCCCGGCGGCTGATCCGGAAAACAGCCGCCGGGCTTTGTTTCATACTTTTTTGATATTACATTTCGGGCGTCCAGTATTTCTGGCCGTAGATGTCGGTAAATCTGTAAACCGCGCTGTATTTCGTACCTTCAGGCAGGTAGACGTCGCTTATCTCCGGCGTGCCGTTTACGGTATACTGCTCGCCGAACATATAGCTGTCCTTGAAGCTTCCGTCGTAGCCGTAGTAATCGCAGAGGAAGTCGATTTTGTCGCCGTCCTGAAGCTGCGTCAGCTTTGCCTCGGCTTCCGTTTCTCCGTTTCTGTAATCGTATTTCGCGCCTGCGATATAACCCTTCGGGTTTGCGTTGTCGAATACGACTATAAGGTCGACTCTGTCGCCGTTCAGAAGCGCCGGGATCCTGCCGCTTATCCTGTATTCGCTTTTGCTCTTCCAGTATGTGTCCGTATGATAATATGCGACTATCTGATTATCGACCGCGAGCCACGTTTTGTCGTACTCGCCGATAAGCGATCCGTTATCGTCAAAATCGAATACCGTGTCAAGACCGAGATCTATATAGCCCTTGCCGTCGTCGATGAAAACGTTGAGCTCAAGATCGTGCACGAGCTTCCACTGCTCGAGCGAAAGCGACATTACCTTTTTGCCGCCCGATATGCTCCATCTGAGTTTTGAAGCGTCGAACTGGTTTTTCGCTATATACGACGAGGCGGCGTTCGTGTCGAGCACCTGTAAATACTCGGAATCTCTGCCGGTCGAGCCTAAAAAGCTTCCGAGCAGACTCGATATCATATCCTGCGACTGCGTGCCGGACGAGGTGAAATTGCCGAGCAGCGAGGACAGAGGCGACGAGCTGCCGCCCGATACGGTCTGACCCGCGGTCTCGTAACCGGCGAACTGCTTTATGCATTCCGCGTATTCGGAATCCATACCTATCTGATTATAAGTAGCCACGGCGGTGTCGACCTTAGACGGACTGTTGTACGGGAAGTATATCGACATACCGTATGAGTTCGTCATTTCCGACGAGGTACGGTTGTATTTAACCGCGGAGAGTATCTTTTCGGCAAGCGCCGCGCCCTCGGCGGTCTTCATGTTCTTTGCAAGGTGGACGAGGTCGACGAGGTCGCGCTTCGACGATACCGCGAATTCCCTCGTACTGCTCCTCGCGTCGGAAACGGTCTGATATTCGTTCGATTTTATAAGCTCTGTGGTCGAGGAGGCGAAGTTTTTGAGGCTCTCCGGCACGGTGGACTGAAGCTCGGCCAGATCGATAAGCGAAAGCGTGGTCTTCTGTCCCGCGCATTTTTTGCCGCAGGTGTCGACAAAGTCGTCTACTATGTTTTTGCCTATCTGGACTGTGGGCATCGAGGTGTTTTTGGAAAGCTCGGACAGCCATCTCGTGTAATACCAGCCGATACCGGGCTCGGTCTCCTCGCTCGCTATGAGATAGTCGGCGTGGCGCGTCAGCATAAGCGCGTTTTCAGCCGTAGCCATAAGGCAGGCGTCGAATCCCACAAAGTCGAATTTGACTCCGGCGTTGGTGAGTGCGGTATTGATGCCGCCGATGCTCATCGCGCCCTTGGAGGTGTTGAGCTGGTCGTAGCCGAAGCCGCCCGTCGTTCCGCCGCCGTGATCCCAGAGGATCAGCTCGTAACGGCTTGCCGGATAATTGTTTTTGCAGTAGGTAATGAATTCCGTAAGCGTCGCGGGATCCGTCATCGCCTTTTTGCCGTTGTCCTTGACGAGCTGTCTCAATCCGCCGTTTTCGATCTTGTAGATCTGCGTCGTCGTGTTGCTTATGCCGGTCGTTTTCCAGCCGGTACAGCCGCCGGTGAATACGATTATGTTCACCTTGTCGGACAGCGCGGCGTTCGCCATTTCGGACAGGTCGCTCGACGCCATTCCGTGCTTCGATTCAAGGTCGGTGCCGCACATATACATCATAAGCGTAACGGTGTCGCTCCCGTTGCCCTTGAGCGCGGTGTATCTGTCCCTCGTGCCCGCGACGACCGCGGTGTTGAGCTGGGCGTTGTTGTCGCCGGAATCGCTCCAGCCGGTGGAAACGTTAGACGGCTTGAACGACGACAGAAGGCTCGTAAGATCTATGTTCGCGTTAGACGGATTGACTATGCCGCCGATATCCGTACCGCCGCCCCCGCCGTTCAGAAGCGTGCTCACAACGCCGGAAATGCCACCGCCGCCGATAAGCACCGCCGCTATCGCGACGATAATGCCTATTATCTTGCCCTTGCCGCCCGAGGCTCTTGTGCCTCCGCCGCCGTACGGCGGCTGTGAGGTGCCGGGTCTGCCTTCGTAACCGCCGCTGCCGACGGGACCGCTGCCGGTGCCGGAGCCGCGCCTGTAACCGCCCGTACCCTGACCGGTGATATTCTTTTCTCTGCCTCTCGGCCTGTTATCGTCTGCCATAATATATTCCTTTCTTTTATCCTGATCTGATTCTTACCCTATTTTACACCTATTTTTGAAAAAATGCAATACTTTAATGTAAAAACAAGTGTGTCGGATCAAAAAAATCATCATATAATGGTATCGGCGCGGCAAAAGCCGCGTACGGAAAGGAACGGTTTATATGGCAACCTTTACAAATCAGGCGTTACTTACCTACAACGACACAAGGACGTTATCAAACATAACGACGGGACAGCTTACGGAAAGCCTGTCCGTTATCAAGGATTCGCTTCAGACGTCGTATTCGGCGGGCGACAGGATAACGTATCTGCTGTCCGTCGTCAACTCGGGAACGGCGGAAAGAGGAAACCTGACCGTGACGGACGATCTCGGAGCCATCGTACCAAAGGGCGGGACCTCGGAGGTCTGTCCGCTCGTATACGAAAGCGGCTCGATACGGTCATTCCTGAACGGCGCGCCTCAGCCGGCGCCGCAGGTGCTTTCGGAATCGCCTCTGACGGTCGCGGGGCTTACCGTACCGGCGGGCGGCTGCCTGCTTCTGATCTACACCGCACAGCTTTGCGCGTTCGCACCGCTTGCGCAGGGCAGTACGGTAGTAAATACCGCGGTGGTCACGGGGGACGGTCTTTCTGAGCCTCTTACCGCGTCGTACACGTTATACGTAAACGAGGCGCCGTATCTGACTGTCGAAAAAACGCTTTCTCCGCTTTCGGTATCGGCTAATCAGCGCATAACGTATACGTTTCTCATAAGCAACTACGGAAACGCGGACGCCGACGAAAATGCGAACGCCGTGATAACCGATACGATCACGCCGCCTCTGACGGATCTGACGGTGACGTACAACGGCGCGCCGTGGACGGAAAGCGCGGAATACACATACGAGCCCGGCACGGGTCTTTTCACGACCGCCGACGGTGAAATAACCGTCCCCGCCGCGACGTATACCACCGCGCCCGACGGCACCGTGACGACGATACCCGGCACCGTGACGCTCGTCGTCGAAGGAACGGTGAGCTGACGTAAGCGTTTCGCAGGGGAGGGCGTTGCCCTCCCGCAAATTACCGCCGCACAATAAACGAAGCCGCTTGTAGGGGAGGGGTCTGCCCTCCCGCGGCAAAAAAGAAAAAAGAATAAATAAAAAAGAATAAAGAATAAAAATCGGAAAAACGTTATTTGCGGGGCGTGAGGAGAAACTGCGGTTAAGAATAATG
>CACZVC010000119.1 GCA_902784545.1 uncultured Ruminococcus sp.
GCGGTGGATGAGGCTCTTCTACCTTCCCCTTTCGGGGAAGGGGGACCGCGTAAGCGGTGGATGAGGCTCTTTTACTTTTCCTTATCGGGAACCTGAGTTCCCCGACGTTGTTTTTATTGATTCCGCTTTTTCTTCTTTATAAGAACTGCTGCCGCGATAACCGCCGCGACCGCGACGACCGCGCCGATTATGATACCGATCATCGCGCCCGTCGGCAAGCCGCCTTTTGACTGCGTGCCGGTCGTTGTGACCGCGCCGCCGTCCGTCGTATTCTCAGCTTCGGGTATGTCGCCGCCCGGATATGCGGTCGTGTCGTCGGGCTTCGTTTCCTCAGCCGTCGTCTCAGCGGTATCTTCCGCCTCCGTCGTTTCAGCGGCGGTCGTGTTGTAGTATCTGTCATACAGATCGCCGAAGCCGGCGTATCTGTACGCTTCCTCCTCGGAGCGGAAGAAGCCTATCCAGGCTAAATCGAATTCCGCGCCGGCGATATCCGCAGCCGAGGTTATATCGAAGCGGAAGCTGTTTATATTGCCTTTCCAGGTGTTTTCTTCGGAAAGGTCGAGCACCAGTATCTTCCATCCGTCCTCGTCCTCGTAATCGCTGTTGGCCCATTCAATCGTGGTAACGGAATCGTCCTGCGCGGCGAGCACTTCGCCCGCACAGTAGAACAGCGACGAATAGCTGATGATATTGTCAAGCTCCGTGTATTTGATCGCCCATACGGGGAACTCCTGCGCGTCATACAGATAATTTTTGACTTTCAGATCGAGCTGAGAGTAGTTGTCGCCGGTAAACGTTATGTGAAGCGAGCCGTCGTCGTTTACGGTGGATTCCATACCCGAGCCGGGCTTGCCCTTTTTGACGTCCTCCGACGTAAACAGCCAGCAGGGATTGTTTTTCTCGACGGCGGGACCCTCGACGCGCGGTTTGGCGTCTGACGAAACGAACGGCTCTTTCGATTCCGTACCGGTCGGCTTTACGCCGTTGACATCCGTTATAGTTACCGCAAGCTCATCGCGGTTGCCCTGATGGAGCACGACGGATATATAAGCCTCGTTGTTGTCGAGCTTGTTTAGCGCGCTTTCGGCTTTCATATCCTGGTCGTTTACGAATATTTTAAGCTTTCCGTCGACCTTTTTAACGTCAAGCACAAGCGCGTCGCCCTCGTAGATGTTCGTATCCACGATCGGCTCGGCAGTAAGGCTTGAGAAATTTACAAACGACTGTATTTTGACGTTCGTCGCCGTCGGACGGCAGAGACAGAGCCAGCCCTCGCCGTTGCTCGTGTTTCCGGGCGTGGCTTTCGGTTTTGTCCAGATGCAGAACGCTATCCATTTATCCGTGGAGGCGTTGTCCGTGTATTTGTCTATGACCGCCGTCATCGAAAATCCGTCGGTCAGATCGACTTTTTCCTTCAGCTGCAAACCGCCGTAAGCGTTTACGCTCATCGCTTCGAGCTGGTCGTGCGTCGCGGAATACATCTGAACGCCGTTTTCCGTATATCTCAATCCGGGTTCCTTCGGTCTGTCGTTTTCGCTTTCGTACTCTGATTCGTCTTTATACGCGCCGAATGAGGCGTAAACGTCCCATTCGTTTTCCGCCGCGGCGGCGGTAATAACGAACGAAGCCGTTATAAGCGCCGCGATCATAATGAACGCTGTTATCTTTTTCATATGATCTCCTTATTATAAAGAAAACCGGCGCAGTTTATTTTTATAACTCTGCGCCGGGTGTCTTTTTTGTTTAAGCCGTTTAAGGCTTACAGTTTATTTTTTCTTCTTTTTACCGAGAACTACGGCAATCACAACAGCGGCAACAGCTACTACCGCGGCGATGATTATACCGATTATCGCGCCGGTGGGAAGTCCGCCGCCGGACTGCGCTGCGGCAGTCGTTTCGCCGCCTTTATTTTCGGCGGTCGTCGTTGCGGGATCCGCGTTGGTCGTCGTATCGCCGCTCTGCGTCGTCGTATCGTCAGCCTTCGTTTCGTCGTCGGCTTTGGTCGTATCGTCGGCAGCCGTCGTGTCGTCGGCAGGAGTGGTGCCGTACGTCTTGTTGTAGTAATCGCTCATTCCGGCGTAAGCAAAAGCTTCAGCTTCGGAGCGGAAGAAACCGATCCAGTCGATATCGAACGTATCTTCCTCGGTGAAGTCCTTGTTTGCGGTTATGTCAAGACGGAAAGCGTTTATAGTGCCCTCCCAGTAAGGCTCGCCGGTCAGGTCGACTGTAAGAAGTCCCCAGCCGCCTTCCTCGGGATAATCGACGTCAGCCCAGCTGAACGGGATGTTCGAGCCTTCCTGCGCGGCAAGGACTTCGCCTGCGCAGTACCACAGCGTGGAGGCGTCAACAAGATCGTCAAGATTTTTGAACTTTACTGCCCAGATCGGGAACTGCTCGGCGTCATACATATCCTTGACGGACGGGTTGATCTGCGCGGCGTTGTCGTTGGTAAAGGAAATGTGGAGAGAACCGTCGTCGTTCATTATAGAGGAAAGACCGCTTCCGGGGTTGCCTTTCTTAACTCTTTCGGCGTTCCACAGATAGCACGGTTCGTTGACCGGTACTTCGGGACCGGGCTCACGCGGTTTTGCGCTCTCGGGAACGAACGGCTCCTGCGATTCGGTACCGGTCGGCTTAACGCCGTTAACGTCCGTGATCGTGCAGGCGATCTCGTCGCGGCAGCCCTGATGCAGGACTATACTTACGTATGCCTCGCCGTCCACAAAGTAATCATCAAATATTTTGTCGCACTTCATATCGATGTCGTTTACGTAGACCTTCATCTTGCCGTCTTCCTTCTTGACGTCAAGTACAAGAGCTTCGCCGTTATATATATCGCAGGTTATGTTGGTCTGCATCTGCATGTTTGTCGGCTCGTCTATGAAGGAGAGGAGAGTCATACCGGCTCCGCTCGGTCTGCAAAGGACAAACCAGCCCTTACCGTGCTTTGTATCGGCGGGCGTCGCCTTCGGATCGGTCCAGAGACAGAAAGCGATCCACTTGTCGGCGCTGCTGGTGGTGTACTTGTCGATTATCGCGGTCATGGTGAAACCGTCGGTCAGTTTGACCTTGTTTTTGAGCTGTAAGCCGCCCCAGGCGGTTACGCCCATGGCTTCAAGCTGTTCGGATGTTGCGGAGTACATCTGTACGCCGTTATCGGTATACTTCATACCGGGCTCCTTCGGAGCGTCGTCCGGCTCTTCAGGTTCTTCGTCGTAACGGCTTACTGAAGCATAAACCGCCCATTCGTTTTCTGCGGCGTTAGCGGTGAAAACAAACATGGATGCCATCATCGCGACCGCAAGTAAAGCAGCGAATAATTTTTTCATATATACCTCCTGTATAAATTCGCTTTTTTTTATTTTACAACATTTATTGTGTTTTGTCAAGTAAAAAAAGCAATAATAAATAAAAAAAATTACGGAAAGGCGTCAAAAAAATGCATAATACACAGAAAACAGCCCTGTATATCCGCGTATCGACCGACGCGCAGGCGGAGGAGGGGTATTCCGTCGAGGCGCAGAAGGAAATGCTTTCGGGCTACTGCAAATCGAAAAACATAAAGGAATACGACTTTTATATAGACGCCGGCAGATCCGGCGCGAATATCGAAAGACCGGAGATGTCAAGGCTGATAGACGATATCAGACGGAAAACGGTGGACGCCGTTATCGTGTATAAGCTCGACAGACTGAGCCGCAGTCAGAAGGATACGCTGTATCTTATCGAGGACGTTTTCAATCCTAACGGCGTTTCTTTCGTTTCGCTCAACGAAAATATGGACACGTCGACGCCGATAGGCAGAGCCATGCTCGGCATAATGTCGGCTTTCGCTCAGCTTGAACGCGAAACGATACGCGAAAGGACGAGAATGGGGATGTACGAGCGCGTAAAAAGCGGTCTGTGGCGCGGCGGCGGCAAAACCCCGATAGGCTATGATTACGACAGGGAGAGCGGAAAGCTTGTGCCGAACGGAGACGCGGACCTTGTCCGCCGCGTGTTTTCGCTATACAGCGGCGGTATGTCGGCGCTTGCGGTATCCAACACCGTGGGGTTGAAGTACGAAAAACTTGCGAGCCAGATGCTCCGCCGCATCACGTACACCGGCGCGACGGTGTATAACGGCGAGATTTTCTATAACACGCACGAGCCGATAATTTCCCGGGAAATGTTCGATACCGTTCAAAGGGAGCTTCTGCGCCGCGGCAGATCGGTAAAAAACACCGCGAAATGCCTTTTGTCCGGCTTTATCTGCTGCGGCGTGTGCGGGCATAAAATGCGTTATCAGAAATGGAGCGGCGGCAGATATATGATCTACTGTTACTCCCAGGATAAATCGAAAAATCACATAGGCGGAACGACTAAATGCGATAATATAAAGACCGACGCGGAAAAACTCGAATCCGAGGTTTTGTCCGACCTGTTTTCAATGAAAATAACGGGAGCGGAGGAAAACGCGCCGGATATAACTTTGTCGCTCGCGCAGAGAAAAACGGAGCTTAATAAAAAACTGCGCCGCCTGTATACGCTTTATTCGGATGATGAAGACGACGCGCTTCTTTCGGCGATAGACGATCTGAAACGTCAGATAAAGGACGTTGTACAGCTTGCCGAAAAGGAGGAAAAGCGCAAAGCGGTGGAGCAAAGCGTAAAGGAAAACAGAAAAAAGCTCGGCAGGACCGAGACGCTCTGGCGGAATATGAGCTTCACCGAAAAACGCGCGGTACTGTTCGGGCTTATAGACAGGATCGTCATAACGTACGACGACGTCGATATATATTATTCGGATAATCTTGTTTTATCCTGATACGAGCTCGCGGTTTATCGCGTGCGGCGCCGCGATGAAAGCCTTTTCGTAAAACGACTGCTCGGTAAGATAAGGGCGTATGTCCTTATGAAGCAGAAGCACGGGCATCCTGTTGTGTATATCCGCCATATCGTCGTCCGCCTCCCGCGTGAAGATAACGAACTTTTTTACGGCGCCGTATTCGTTGTACGCGCCCGCCATATATAACATCTCATCGTATCTTGAAGTAAAAAGATATTTCAGCTTCGTTTCGCGCGACCATTCGTAAAATCCCGTTGCGGGTATCACACAGCGGCGGTAAAGCAAAGCGTCCCTGAAATACCGCTTTACCGGCGCGGTCTCACTGCGCGAGTTGATCACGGGGCGCGACGAGTCCGCCGGGGAGGGAAGACCCCAGTAGGCGAATCTCGATTTTATCTTGCCGTCGGACAGCGTTATGACCGGCGCCGCGTCGGTAGGGTAAATGTCCCCCGGACGCTCGGTAAAACCCGCCTGTTCGAGCAGTACGTTCATCAGGCTGTCCTCATTCTGCGTAAATACCGTGTATCTGCCGCACATTATTCTTCCTCCGCAAGCTTTCCGTATAAAACGACTCTGCCGCCGTCTGGACACTCCACCGTAAAATCGCGCGATTTTCCGTCGCCGCTGTCAAGCTCCGCGCCGTTCTGAAGCGCGAAAACGTAAGGGTAAGCGCGATGCCACAGCTCCGCGCAGACCGGCGGGCAAATTTCTTCGACCGTGAATCTGCCGCCCTTTTTCATCAAACCGCAGCGGCATTCGCTTTTTATAACGGTTAGTTCAACTTTTTTCATCATGTATCCTCTGTAAAAACATCATTTCCGATCTGATTATTTTGCAAAAAACAAGGCGAAAGCTTTTTACGGTTTTTCAATATTTTGTTTTTGTACCATTTTGATACCGTAAGTTATATTGTCAGATAAACATTTTCACTGTCAATATAAAGCTCTACAGGTTCGTTATACATCTTGTTTATAAGCCCGATTTTTTCTTTGAACATTTGAATTCCGTTATCTTGTACCGATAAAAATGCATCCTTTGTGTCGGCAATTGATTTAGCGTTTATTTCAGCCAGTTTATCGCTGCCGGAGATCAAACCGTCGTCGATTTTTATCCAGTTATCCTTATCTGGTATTTTTGCTATTTGTTTTCCGACAAACTTTCCGACAAACGAAATCCCCTGCAACGCTCTTGACTGAATGGAAGAGGAAGCCATTTTTTCAATTCCTTCAATCGATTTCTCATAAAAAGATGTATAGTCAACAGCGTATGTTTCGATCTTGCTTTTAACTGAATTGAGGAAATTTGAATCAAAATTCATAAGCATCATAATATCCAAAAAAGATGAAAACGAATATAAATACAACGCTAACTTATAGTATTTGAACTTGTTTTGAACATCGTTGAGGCTCTTTGACGTGTCAAACCGTATAAACTGGTTTGCTGCAAGCTTCTTTTCTATCATTTCCCTGTAAAAAAGAATGTTATGTTCGGCGCTTCTTTTTATGTCCAGTATTTGGTTCTCTCTGTTGGAAAGCCATTGTTCATTGTTCCAATTGTACTGATATTCACCGATCACTTCCGTTAGAATGTTGAGATCGCCTTTGAGTTGTGTCTGCTTATCGGTTTCAAGAAAGGCAATTATTGCTTTTTGGTTTTCAGCAATATTCTTTATAGACATATTGATTGCCATTATAGCCAAAGCCATAAAAACAGTACTGACTCCACCGGCTGTTTTAGCTACTTGGCCCACTTCATGAAATCTTGCTTGACCGGCAATACCTTTATTGTTGATTATAGTTCCCAATAACCCGCTGCCATCTTTTGCTTTAGCGAGCGTTCCGGGAACTTTAAAAGTTGCACTATATAATTTCCCGGTCGGTTTAGCGATTTCACCCAACGCAGATAAAGCTAATGATACACCTGAAAACATTGTCCCGAGGGATGCTAAATCCGCAAGCGGATACGTTATCTTATCAGCAGTAACGATATCATCCCATTTTTTTAGTTCCAAATTATCAGCGCCCAAAATATCAACCAGTGATTGAGAATCATGTGACTGAATACTATCCATAATAACAGACTCCCTAATAATTATGTGTTTTTGTTTAAACATAATAATAATTAGATTTTGTAAACAAATCAACGAATAAATGATGTAAATTTGACGAAAAACTTTTTTAGTGAACCACAGAAAGCGTCAAAAATGCCTAAAATACGGGGGTTTAGAGGGGTTTATAATTTTGTCAATTATTCCCTCTCAATATTTTTATCAGAATATCTTATATTCCACGCTTCTTCCGTTTATGAGCTTTTCTTCGCCGAGCACCGTGCAGGTTTTAGGCTCTTTGAACGGATTTATCATTATCACGGCTCACGGCTTTTTTGCCGTTATATTCAAACGCCGATACGATTATTTCGGGCAGACCGTTGCCGAACTCCGCGTTACCGCATTTTACGTCTGTTTCCGTCATTCTGCCGAGAGTGAGAAAATCGGATAATCCGTTATCGAACGCTTTGCTCAGCTTGCCGACAAATCCGATCGTTTCGTCTCTGTCCGGCATTATCGAAAAGTCGCGCGTGCTCCACGACGGGGAAATACCGCCGTCCGGCGTCAGAACGAGCGTCGGGATGTCGCCCGCCGAGAAGGAATACGCTATCCTGTAAAGCAGACCGTCCGTCGTGTGCGGCAGGGAATTGCTCACCTGATTGCCCATGAAATTACGCAGATATTCGTGGTAAATAAACGAATAAAGCGGTACGGGTCTGCCCACGGCGTAACAAAGCTCGAATCTGTTGTCGCTTAAAAGCAGATTGCCGATAAACGGCTCCGCCGCCGCGGATTCACAGCCGAGAAGCATTTTTCCGGCGCTTTCGTTCCATTTGCCGAGCGTTTTCTGCATATTGTCCGTCATCCAGCCGCCCGGTGTGGGAGCATGGCCGTGCTTCTGCGAATAGCAGAAATACTGACCGCCGCCGTGGTTCTGATCGAGTATCTGCGCGTAATCCGTGCCGGACGAAAACAGCGGTCCGTAAGCATCCATAAGTATTTCCTTGCCCTTTTCGCTGTACGGGCATATATCGTAGCCCGAGCGCTGACCCGTGCAGATGCGGCTGCGATATACCCGTCCGTCGGGCGCGGCGCGCATTTCGCTTCGGAGCCGACGCGGTGAGGAGAGCCGAGCCGCGTCCGGGAGATCCCGTTACAGATGAGAGAGTCTGAGACTGCGTGTTTCAGGAACCAAGGTGGTACCGCGGAATTATTCGTCCTTGCATGTTTATGCAGGGACGTTTTGTTTTATAGGAAAGGAGAGCAATCATGACAGAGAATA
>CACZVC010000120.1 GCA_902784545.1 uncultured Ruminococcus sp.
GGTTAAGAATAATGAAATCAATAAACTGTATAAAATAAGCGCGCGGCGCGGTGGGGGGGGACGCCCGCGCGCGCAGCTTACGCTGCAAAGTCCCCGGATCCCGTACCTTCAAAAAGCCCCGACTTGCGTTGGGGGGAGGCGGGGGTTTGGGGGTGGATTGGGGGGTGGGGAACCACCAACTGCGCCGGAACGGCGCGAACAATTCGTCGCGCAGCGACTCCTTAACGTGCCGCAAGGCACATATCACGCGCGAAGCGCATATCGCAGACGGCGCAAGCCGACTATATCGCATTTGCTCAAGCAAATATATCATCCCGCGCAAAGCGCGGTGGGGGGACGCCCGCGCGCGCAGCTTACGCTACAAATCCCCGGATTCCATACCGTCAAAAAGCCCCGACTTACGTCGGGGGGAGGCGGGGGTTTGGGGGTGAATTTGGGGGGTGACCGGGGTTCCCCGCCGCGAACAGCGGCGGGGGTTCACGGGTGGGGAACCACCAACCGCGCCGCGTTTCGCGGCGCACAAAAAGAATAAATAAAAAGAGGAGCCGCGGAAAAACCATCATGTTTTGCGGGCGCCTCTTTTTGTTTTTTCAGTTCTGTTTTCTTACGGACGTATACTCGTCGTAGAACTTGAAGTACGGACAGCTTCCCGTATCCTTGCGCGAGAATTTTTCCGCCTCGTCCTCGTCAAGCTCCATTTTGCAGTACATTTCGTCGTAGAACTCGTCGTAATCGTAATACTCACAGTCCTCGCAGCGGCAGCGGAGACTGTTTTTATTTTCCTCCATTTTTCAAGCCTTCCTCTACAAGTCTGTCTATCTTTCTGCGTGTGCTTAAAATATATTCCTCCGACTTCGGAAAATCGTCGAATTTGAGCGGACGGTCGAGATCCTCCTCTAGGAGCTTTACCGTCTTTTCGCGCCCGTAAATGCTCTCGCAAAGTCTTAACGCTCTCAGGTCGCTCAACGCGTCGTTGAAGACGGAGAGGCGCAGGGATTCGTAAGCCTCGCCGTTCTGCGCCGGCCAGACCGAAAAACCGTCGCCCGCCTGTCCGAAATAGTCGCACGCGGCGGAAATATACGGATTTATCGGATAATAGCTGCCCTGATTGTTGTAGAAGTTATAGCCCCACTGCAAAAAGCCCTTTATGTCGTACTTGTAGAAAAGGAAACCGATTATCCTGTTTCTGTACGACGGCATCGCTATAAATCTGTTCGGCACCTTTGTGTGCTGTCCGCAGCAGTAGTAAGTCCACAGCTCCGGCACGCCCGCCTCGTAAAAGGGCTCTATATGGTCGCACGCGGGCACGGGGTTTTCTATAACGCCGTTTTTGTAGAAATCTATGCTCGAAAGCGCGTCCATTATCGGATAACCCTTCAAGAGCTTCGCCACGCCGCTTTTCGCCTTTTTGTATATATCGAGCTGCGCCGCCGACGGCTCGTCGGAGATATGGAAGCGGCAGTATTTGTCTATCTTCAGCTTTTTCAGCTCGTCTAAAAGCGCCGGTATGAACGCGGCTAAAAACGCCCTGTATTTTCTGCCGCAGGAATTCGTTTCCCACCCGAAAATACGCTGTTCCTTTCCGTCGACCTCAGCCACTATCTTCGGCGCGTGACCCGCGCCCCACTGCGTGAACAGATGCGAGATCTCGTAATATTCGATCCCGCACTTTTTGGCGATCCTCACCCATTTTTCAAGCTTTTTGAAGCCGAATTCGTAGCCGTTTTCCGTCACTTTTATATCAACTAACTGAGTCGTCAGGCGCTCGCCGCCTATATGCGTGTCGAGCGGCGGCGTGAAAACGGGCGTCAGGATCATATTTATGCCGTTTCTTCTCGCGGTATACATATAGTTTTCGATGATCTTCCAGTGCTTCGGCGAGAATACCGGCACGTCGTAATAGCTTGCAAGGCAGTCGCAGTGGAACCATTGCGTTACGATGATATCCTGCTTCGGCAGCTCCGCGTCGATAACGCGGACGGATAACGAGCCGTCGAAAAGCGTTTCGTCTCCGAGCGACAGCTTAACGTTTATCCTGCGGTCGCCGGGCTTGAAGCCGGCCTTACCCGGGTCGCACTCTATCCATATCGCCCTCGTCTCCTCCTCGCAGACCGGCGTCTGACTGCCGTTTCTCGCCGGTATCAGCACGTCGGGGTAAAGTCCCGGAGTTTTGCGGAGATAATCGTCGTCGCAGTACTGCGGGAACACCGGCATCAAAGAAACTATCTGCTCCACGCATCTGACGCTTATATCGCCCGACAGATCGGACGATACGCCGACGGAGGCAAATCCGCGGAATTTTGACGGTACGCCGTCCATACGGTAGCAGAGCTGGAAAGAAAACCGCTCGTTTTTATACGCCGTAAGCTCCTTCAATTCATTTTTTGACGACGGCTTTTCGTCGATGAAGCATTTTTCGAGCGACGATATTATCCTTGCGCTGAACATATCGGATTCTCCTTTATATGTAATTATTTCATTATCGGCAAAAGAACGCCGCCGAGGCGGCTTTTTGTCTTATATCGCATTCTTGTCAAATCAAATTATACCGTAGAATTTTTTATTATTTCCGCATATTGTATTGACATAGCAAAAAAACTGTGTTAAAATAGCGTTAACGGCAAAAGCCGAAAAACATCTGATGGAGGAAATCAAATGAAAAAGCTTTCAGCGGCGATCCTTGTCGCCGTACTTCTCGTATCGGTATTATCCGTGATCCAGGTAAACGCGGCGGATGATTTCACTTACGCGCATATCGTCGCGAGCGGCACGGACCCGTACGCAACGTTCAACTTCAACCCGAACGGCAACCACGTGACTATCGATCCCGACACCGTAAAGTGGGCGTCGATAAAATACAGAACGGTGACAGAGACCGACAACACCGGCGTTCAGCTCACCGGTCAGTTATACATCAACCCGGCTGTCGAGCCGTTCATACCGATCAAATACAACCACACAAAGCAGTGGGAAACGCTCGTTATCGACCTTACCTCGGTAAGTGAAAAAACGTCTCTTCAGTCGGCGTGGAATTCCTCCAAGTATTCCGCCGTCGAGGGCATCAGATTCGACCCGCTCGAGCCGGACAGAGACGCCGAGGCTCAGGATACGGAACACGATACCGCCGTGGTGTCGGACGGCGACAGCATAGACATCGCCTACATAGCTTTCTTCGAGAGTGAAGAGGACGCGAAGAATTATGACGGCACGCAGGACACGCCGTACTGCATAATCCTGCCCGAGGATCTAGAATGGTATTCCTCCGACAACTCCATCGGCTCGGTAGACATTTACGAGCCGAAGAAGCCGGCGCAGACGACCGCCGAAGCGACAAAGGAAGAAACGAAGGAAGAAACGCAGACGACCGCCGAGGAAACAAAGGAAGAGACCAAGGAAGAACCGCAGACGACCGCCGAAGCGACGAAGGAAGAAACAAAGGCGGATACGCAGGCGGACAGCGCGTTGTCGACCGACGCGGCCACCAAAGCGGCTGATACCGCCGCGGAAAATACGCCCTCGGGCGGCTCCGGCTTCCCGGTTTGGGGAATAGTCGTTATCGCGGTCGCCGCGGTCGTGCTTGTTGCGGCTATAATCGCCCTCGCGGTAAAGAAGAAAAAATAAGAGCTTGAAAAAAATCATTGCGTCAACGCTCGCGGCGGTCGTTCTGATCGCCTCGGCGTCGTGCGCTGAAACGAGCGGGACGACGGCTCCCGAAACGACCGTATATGAAACGGAGGCGGCATTGCCGCCTCCCGAAACGCTCTTACCGATAGAAAACATAACGGAGGCGGAAACGACCGCAACGGAAACGACCGCAACGGAAACGACCGCCGAGGAAACCGCCGTCCCGGAGACGACGTTTGAAGAAACCGAAGCCGCGGAGACGACGGCTGAAGAAACCGAAGCCCCGGAGACGACAGCTCCCGAAACGACGGAAAAGGAAACAAAGCCGCCTGAAACGACGGCAGAGGCGGAGACTGTGCCGGCAGATACGACGGAGCCCGTGCGCGTCGAAAGAGACGATACGGAAAAATGGGATAAAATAGCGGCTGAATGGAAAAAAATGCAGTCCGGCGAGGAGCTGAACTACGACGTTCTGCCCGACGGTCTGCCGGACGACGACAGCCTTTGTCTCGTCGCGCTCGGATATCAGCTCAACCCCGACGGCTCGATGACAGACGAGCTTTCGGGCAGGCTCGGCGTTTTGAAAAACTGCGCGGAAAAGTATAAAAACGCGCTTATCGTCTGCTCCGGCGGCGGCACCGCGGATAACAACTATAAAGCGACGGAAGCCGGGCAAATGGCGAATTGGCTTGCGGAAAACGGCGTCGACAAGAGCCGCATAATAATCGAGGACACGTCGACGTCCACCGCGCGCAACGCAATTTACACGCTCGATATCCTGACGGAAAAATATCCTCAGGTAAACCGGCTTGCGATAATAACGAGCGACTACCACGTACCCGTAAGTCTGCTTTTGTTCAAGGTCGAGACGATAGTGCGCGGCGCGGAGTATATCGAAGTCGTGTCGAGCGCCGCCTATAAAGCGCCGTCCGGCAAGCTTTCCGATACGTTTATCGAAAACAATCTTACAAAACTCACCGGCGACAGAGAGACCGTTGTGAGGATATGCGGCGGCGAATACTGACTGCCGCGTTGAAACGGAGTCCGGTGTAATGAGAAGCGATAGGTACGATAGTCATCATACAAGTGCGAATACATCTGACTATCTTTTAAAAACAGCAACATTGTTTTGTTCAACATTGTTTTCCGGCGTTAATATATTCACTTTTATACTCTATCGCTATGAAGGTGAAAATGAGTTATTATTCGCAGGAATAACACTATTAACAGTTTCTGTTTTGATGAGTGTTATTCATGTATTTGACAACAGAATCGGATTAAAAAAGCTTCCTAATATTATAGCTTGGATTGTAATCTATCTTATAAGTGTAATCGTATTGTTTATAATTGGGTTAACCTCGTTGCTTGTTGTGACAATAGAGATTATTCTGTATTTATTGGTGCTGTTTATGATCAAACAGTTGCAGAAAAGACGTAAAAAATGATCATTCATGTCTGCTCATCATTATGAAGTTGAAAAAGGAGAAAAAATGAAAAAAATAACAGCGATTCTGATCGCGGCGATCATGCTGTTCGCCGCAGTATCATGCACGGGCGCTCCCGCCGAAACGACCGGCGTGCAGACGACCGCCGCCGAAACGACGGCCGCGGAAACGACGGCGGCTGAAACGACAACCGCGGAAACAACAGCGGCTGAAACCGCGGCGGAAACGACCGCGGAGGAAACGGAAACGGTGACGACCGCGGCTGAAACGACGGCGGAGGAGACGACAAAGGAAGCCGTTGACACGGATCCCGAAACGACCGCCGAAACAACAGCAGTTACGACGGAGGAGCAAACGACCGCGCCCGAAACGACCGGAAAGGAAACGACGGCGGCTGAAACAGCGGAGCCCGCGGCGGATCTGTATTACTACGACCGCATTTACGTTACAAAGCCCGCCGGCTATACGTTCAAGGACTTTGCGGGACTTCCCTCCGGTCTTAAAGACGGAGTTCAGGAAGGCTGCTGCTTCTTCAATTTCGGCGTTCAGAGCCACGTGGAGCCGATGACCGAGGCAACCGCGAACGATTTCCTTAAAGGTATGGCGTCGCAGATAGGCGACGATTACACGATGGACGGATTTTCGACCTTCACCGTCGACGGCGTGACCGTGACGAAGCTCGACTATACCTGGGGCAACGGCGGCGCGATCATCCAGTCGCTCGTCAAGGTTTACTTCGACGACGGCGACGTCGTGATCCAGTTCGCGGTGCTGAGCTCAATGCCCGAGGGCGTGACCGAATTCAACGATATGATCAAAACGCTCGGGATCAAGTATTAACGCAAAAACAAAAAAGCTGTCGTATGCCAGCTTTTTTGTTTTAAAATCAGAGATTCGCTTTTATAGCCTCGAACAGTTCGTTGTATTCCTCGAAAGCGGGCAGCTCGGGGTGGTCCTTTTTTATCTGCTCCGTGCTTCTGAAAAGGAATCCGGCTTTGCTCGCCTGTATCATGCCGAGGTCGTTATAGCTGTCGCCGGCGGCGAGCGTTTCAAACCCTATCGATTGCAGGGCTTTGACGGTCGTCAGCTTCGATTTTTCAACTCGGAGACGGTAGCCGGTTATCTCCCCGTCCTCCGCCGCCTCGAGCGTGTTGCAGAATATCGTGGGTCTGCCGAGCTTTTTCATAAGCGGGTCGGCAAACTGCGTAAACGTATCCGACAGGATTATGACCTGCGTTATCTCGCGCAGACTGTCGAGAAATTCGCGCGCGCCGGGCATGGGATCGATCTTTTCTATCGTCTCGCGGATCTGCCTGAGACCGAGCCCGTGCTCCTTCAATATCGCTATCCTGTATTTCATGAGCTTGTCGTAATCCGGCTCGTCTCTTGTGGTGCGTCTGAGCTCCGGTATTCCGCTCGCTTTTGAAAATTCTATCCATATCTCGGGTACGAGCACGCCCTCCAAATCAAGACAAACTATATTCATTTGATATCTCCTTGCGGTTTTTTTACAATTATACACAATTTTTCGGTTTTGTCAAGTGCTTAAAAGAAAGACCAGCGGCTGAGAAGCAGACCGGGTATCACGACGATAAGGAAGAATATCCAGCTTATTATCGTGAATACTTTTATGAATTTCATGCCTTTGCCCGGGTATTCGCGCACGTATATGCGGTAGTTTATGACCGAGGCGAGCGAGCCGATTATCGAGCAGAGCCCCGCAGTGTCCGCGCCGTATATCAGCGCGGCGAAGTTTTTCGTAAACGGATAAAGCACTATCGTTGACGGCACGTTCGAGATTATCTGGCTCAACCCGAGCGACCACCAGTATTCATGTCCGGCGACGGCGCCGCTCAGAAACGATGCTATCTTTTCGTTTGAGGCGATCGAGGAGGAGAAGATAAAGAAGCATAAGAAGGTAAGAAGCAGGACGTAATCGACCTTCAAAAATATCTTTACGTCGATTATCGCAACGGAAACTATGACGGCGGCGAGTATGATATACCAGTACGGCGTGCGCGAAACGACCGTAAAAACGACCGCGGCGAACGATACGATATACGCGACGCGGCGCGGCGCGTTGTCGGCTTTGCTTCCGTCGTCAGTCTCCGGCTCTA
>CACZVC010000121.1 GCA_902784545.1 uncultured Ruminococcus sp.
CACTTTTTCCGCGGGGCAGAGCGCGATGACAAACGTCACGGATATACTGACCGGCGCCGCGGCGGTCTATATAGTGCTGATACTCGGCATAAGCCTTCTGACTTACAGGATAGAGGAGGAGTGAATACGCCCTTACGGGCGAGCTAAATTCGGCTGACGCCGAGCTAAATACGCCCTGACGGGCGAGCTAAATACGCCCTTACGGGCGAGCTAAATTCGGCTGACGCCGAGCTAAATACGCCCTATCGGGCGAGCTGAAAAAAGGATCGACGGATTTATCCCGCCGATCCTTTTTTCTGTTTCAGTCTACCTTGTCGTACAGAGGGGCGGTCGGTCTTGCGTCCGCTCTCTTATCCGATACGGCGGTCACCGCGAGGACGACGACGTTTTCGTCGTCGGGGAGCGTAAGCGTCCTTGCGCCGTCGAGCTCCGCCTCGTATTTGAAGATATTTGCGAATTTATACAGTCTGTCGCCGTTTTCGTCGTGCGTGTGCGTGTAGCTTACCGCCACAGGCTCGCACTTGATGAACGCCTTGTCGCCGGAGCCCGCCTGATCCCAGCAGCCGACGTTTTCCTTGAAGTCGCGTATGATGAAGGCGCGTTTCGCCTTGCCCGCCTTGAAAACGGCGTTTACATCGCCGTCCCTGCTTGCGGCGAGGATCATCGCTTTTTTCGCCTTTTCGGGCATCGCGAGCTTCTGTCCCTTGCAGATAACGCCGTTTTTGCCGTTTCTGTCGCCGAGCGTGAAGTCGACGCCGCCGCACTCAACGCGGCTTTCAAACAGCTCTCCGGGTATGGATATACCGCAGCCGAATTCGGCTTTGCCGTATTCGTCCCTGTTCGTCGTCAGCTTTGTGTTGTATTCGAGCTTTACGGGCGTGCCGCGGTCGGCTTTGTCCTGCTTTTCGCCGAGGTCGAAAGCAAACGTCTTTACGGCGTACGGCGTCATATCGAAGCTTACCGAGCGGCCGGCGAACGGCACGGCTTTGCCGTTTTCCTCATATCCGTTCGTCTCCTCGGCGGATATGATCTTACCCGCGAGCGTAAGCGTTACGTTTTTCTGCGGCTTGCCGGAGGTCTCCTGAACGCGGATTATCATCCTGCCGCCCTTCTGCTCCTCCTTTATGCATCTTATGACGACGTCTTTTTTGTTCGTTTTCGCAAGCGAGAAGGAGGAAAGTCTGCCGGCGTGCTTCGGCACCGTGTAAGCGGTGAGCGGACTGTTGAAGCAGGACGCCTCTGCCGCCACGCCGTCGCGGTATCCGCCGTGCGAGGTTATGCCGTATCTGAATATGTTTCTGCCCTGATCCTGCCAGCTTTGCAGCGAATCCTCGCGGAAATCGCCGAGAGGCGTATGTATCAGCGTCAGACGGAGCATATTGTCGGTCGGCTTTTCCATCGCGTATTTGCAGTCGTTCAGTATCGCCGCGCCGAATTTGCCGTCCTCATCCGTCAGATCCGCCCATTGGTGTACGAGGTGCTGGAAGTACGGGAACGTATCGGTATTCTCACCCTTGCTCGCGCCGAGACCGAGGTCGAATTCCGCGGTTTTATTGCTGACTGTCAGCGGGAATCCGGCGGAGAGGAGCGACCTTCTGTTGTTCCATATAACGTAGTTGTCGACGTTGACGCGCTGACCGTCCGCGGTAAGCGATATCGTCTGCGTATATTCCGATCCGTTTTCCTTTTTCGTTATTCTGACCGCGACCTCGGCGGGGCCGTTTTCGGTTATTTCAGCCGAGCATACGCCGCCGACGTCTCTGAACGGAAGCTTCGTATCCTCGTATTTTATCTCCCATGACGGCCAGTGCTCGTTGTTGTCCTCTCTTATGCCGAGGGACGACGGAGCGGAGAGCAGTTCTCTGCCGTTCTTTTTATCGTAAACGGAGGCGATATTGCCGTCGCCGTTGAGAGTCACCTTATAGCGCCTGTTTTCGAGCGTGTCGAGCGATACGGAAAGACCGGTGTCGAGCGCGCAGCCCTCGTCAGACGGCACAACGTTATAGACCGTGAAGCTGACCGGGGCGACCGACGCGGCGAAAAGAACTGAGCCGTCCGATACCTGCGACGGCACCTCGGCGCCGTCTGCGGTGAACACCTTTGCGTTTTTCGCGCCGTCAGGAAGCGGCGCTCTGACCGTGTCCGTTCTTGAAAACGAAACGGGGTTGTAAACGACGACCGGCTCGCCCGATACGTTCGTGTCGAGCGCGGACGATACCGCGCCGACGGAGGCGGTAAGCTCGGAGGCGAGCATATTCTGCGCTATGACGAAATCGTTATAGGAGAATCTGTAAGCGTTCAATATCGACGTTCCGGGCAGATCGTCGTGGAACTGATGCCATAAAAACAGCTTCCAAGCGGTCTCGAGCTTTTTCTTCGGATATTTTGCCTTGCCGAGATATTTGGCGGCGGAAGCGGCGCGCTCAGCGGCGTCTGCCAGAAGCTCGCTCTTTCTGTTCCAGCGCTTGTTTATGGTGTGCGAGGTCGCGGAGCCGTAGCCGTGCGGTATGAGAAGACTGCCGGTGTAGGCGGGCATTTCGTCTATCTCCTTCTGCGTCAGGCTCTTGAATATCGCGTCGCTCGAGGCGGCTATGACCTCAAAATCCTTGTCGGGTCCGTTCGCCGCGACTGCCTCGTTCACGAGCTTTGCGGAGCCGTCAGACGGCGCTCCGCCGTAATCGCCCGTGCCGTAGTACATCATCCTCGACGGTACGCCGGCGTATTTTTCGTTATGATCTATCGCCTCGGAATACTCTTTTCTGTCGTGCAGGGGGCGGTCGTCGTCCTTTTCGAGCCGCTTTGTGTAATCTCCGCAGAGGAAGGAGCCGATAACGTAATTTCCGTCGGGACCTATCCATTTGCCGAGGTCCATCCTGACCGCGTCTTTATCGGGCATCGGGCGCGATACCGTACCGTCTTTGTTTATGATGGGAGAGCCGACGCCCCAGACGAGCTTCTGCGTGGAAAAGCCCTTCAAGCCCATGTGCGCGGCGATCGACGGCAGCGACCAGCGGAAGCCGAAGCAGTCCGTCAGGAAAATATCGGCGCTTTTTTTGCCGAATTCAGCCTCAAAAAAGCCGTTTCCGTATAAGATCTGGCGTATGAACGCCTCGGACGACGGCACGTTTGCGTCGCTCGCGTCCCACTGGCTGCCCGCAACGTTCCAGCGACCCTCTTTGACGTATTCTTTCAGCTTTTCGTACTCGTCGGGATAATATTCCTTTGCAAGCTGATAACGGAAAGCGCCCTCAAAGTTCATAACGTATTTCGGGTATTTTTCAAAAAGCTCGAAATTGTCGATAAGCGTGTGCTTTACGCAGTCTCTTATCGTGTCCTGGATCGTCCAGTTCCATTGCGTGTCAAGATGCGCGTTGGATACGATAAACAGTTTTTTTGTTTTTTTCATATTTTCCTCCGTTTATATTTGATACGGTCCGACCGTAAAAAAATCAATTTGAATCCGCCTGCCGCGTATGTTTATTCGCTGAAAAAGCCATCCGGTACGCTCGACTGCCATAAGGGATCGGCGGGTATGCCGAGCGCGTGCGCGATTATCGCCGGTATGCTTATAACGTTCATATCGGCGCGGGCGCCTTTTACGACGGTTTTGCCCGTCATTACGAAAAACACGTATTTTTCGTCGTCCGACCAGCCGCCGTGGCTTCCGCCCGTGCCGCCGTGATCCGTGGTGACTATGAAAAGCGTGTCGTCGGCGATGCCGGCCTCGCGCACCGCGTTATATATCCGCTCCGCGTAACCGTCCGCAATATCGAGCTGTTTCAGATATTTTTCTGTGTTGTAGCCGCAGCCGTGCCCCGCGTCGTCTACCGAATCGAGGTGGACGAAAAGGAAATCGGGCTTTTCCGCCTTTATGTATTCGCACGCCTTTTCCGTCAGAGGCTCATCCTGTCCGCGTTTCGTCACGACTCCTTCAACGCCGTCGACTATGCCGACGTTTATATCGTTCCAGTGGCAGAAGGAGCCTGTTTTCGCCTCCGGTCTGTATTTTTTAATCAGACTGAAAATATCGGGGTGCTCGGCTCTTTTCGTATATTTGTCTGCCGTTATGTTCTGCATCGTCAGACCGTGTACCTCCGGCATAACGCCGATAAGCATTGTACCCCAGCATTGAGCAGATTCCGTCGGGAAAACGGTAAGTCCCTTTTCCGTTCCCGCACCCTCTGCAAACATTTTTCTTATAAACGGCGTTTTTGCGTTTTTGAAAAAGATACCCGCGCCGTCTATACCAACTAAAACGACGTGACTGTACGTGTACGACATTTTTTTCTCCGGTCGGCTTTTTCTGTATTATAACACGAAACACATAAAAAAATCAAGTCGTTTTTTTGATAAAAACGTACAAAATCGGGTTTTTTTAACGGCTTTATAAACAGCCGCCGGCGATATTTGCTCCGAGAGCGAGCTAAATTCGGCTGACGCCGGGCTATCGCAGGAGAATTCTGTTTAGCTGACGCGAAGCGTCTATTTAGCTATACGCCGGAGGCGTATTATTTAGCTGCGCGGCAAAGCTGCGCTATTTAGCTGACGCGAAGCGTCTATTTAGCTGAAAAAGCTGAATCCGGCTGACGCCGGGCTAAATATGCCCTTCGGGCGAGCTAAATTCGGCTGACGCCGAGCTAAATATGCCCTGCGGGCAAGCTAAATTCGCCCTTACGGGCGAGCTAAATTTGCCCTGCGGACGAGCGATATGCTCCGCGTATATGACGTAATATGAAAAAACACTTGCATTTTTCAAAACCGTATGGTATAATATATCTGCCGTACGGCAGCAAAAGCCGATGAATAATAAATATGGAGGCGTTTATGTTCAATCCGTTCAAAAAAAACAAAAATATAATCGTACTGAAAAAAACAAAGCCGAATACCTGCGGCGGCACGGACGCCACGCAGGACACGTCGGCTCCCAAAAAGATAGAATCGACCGAGATGATATATTTCAGCGCGGAGACGTCTTTGACTACCGTAGTGAGGCGGCCGGAGGACAGAGGAAAGCTCATCTACATTAACGCCTACGCCGCGCCGTGCGGAGAGGGAACGTTCATGTATATCAAAACGCGCGACAGACAGTCGTTCCGCGAGGGCGGCGCGCGGCGCTGGGCTTACGTCAAAAAAGACGTGTTCCCGGATCTCGTCGGTATCGTCAACGAATACGGCCTCGCAAATGAAAACGGTTTTCATTCGAGAACTCACGGACTGCCGGAGAATTTCGGCGGAAGTATAGATATCCGCTATAAAAGCGGCGAGACGATAAGCGTATCGGACAATCAGTCGCCCGTGATGCGCACGGAAGCCGTCGACAGGATTGCGCAGTATTTCGATACGGTGATGTCGGGTGAAAATATCCCGCTTCCGTCCGTCGATTCCGTCGTTGAGATAAGATACGATGAGACGAGAAAAAACGGCGGTTACAAAAAAGCGGCGCTCACGCTCGACGGGGATAAGGGTACGGTAAGAAAAGAATGCAGATACGATACTCCCGATATTTTCAAAAGCGAAAAGGAGCTCGACGCCGAAGCGATCAAGAAGATAAAGGATAAGATAGAAAAAAACGGCGTTTTTGCGTGGGCGCGTCTGCCGAAAAGAGAATATGAATTCTCAAACGACGAAAAGCTGACGTTCGTTTTCGATGACGGCGGGGAAATAACCGTTTACAAGTATACGGATCTGCCGTACGATCTGAGCGGCGCGTTTTTCGATATATCGTTTCAGCTTGATTAAGCCGCAAAACGTCAATTGCGTAAATCCGCAATTGACGTTTTGATTATCATATGATACAATATTCAAAAAATAAAAGGTGGAAAATATGAAAAAACGGATAATAAGTCTTGTTCTTGCGGCGCTCGCCGCCGTTTCGCTCTGCTCCTGCGCGGGGAATGTCAGACCCCCGAAGGATACCGCCGCCGCGCCGGACGGACCGTCGGGCTCAAACGACGGTCAGGTGCTTATGGACAAGCCGGAGGATAAAACGGTCGAGGTCTTTACGGTGCCGGACGGCGTGACGAAGATACCCGACTATGCGTTTTACGGTTTCAAAAATCTTAAGGAGGTCATACTGCCGGAAAGTCTTACGGAAATAGGCGAGCAGGCGTTTTATCAGTGTACGGCGCTTGAAAGCGTAACGCTTCCCGCGGGGTTGAAACGGATAGCCGCCTCAGCATTCTGTTACTGCTCGACGCTTGAAAAAATCGTTTTGCCGGACGGACTTTATGAGATAGGCGAGGGCGCGTTCAGCGACTGTACGGCGCTTACTGAGGCGATAATACCCGAAAGCGTCACGATGATCGGAAAATGCGCTTTTTCGGGATGCCGCGCTCTTAAAAAAGCCGTTATGCCGTCAGGTGTAAAAACCGTGCCGGACAGTATGTTCTATGAATGCGAGGCGCTGACCGACGTAACTGTCGGGGAGAACGTAACTGTTATAGAAAAAGCGGCGTTCGGCTCGTGCAGAGCGCTGATCAGCGTCAGACTTCCTGACGGCGTGACGGAAATACGCGAGCTTGCGTTTGCAAACTGCAATTCGCTTGAAAGCATAAACATACCGGCAGGCGTAACGGTACTTCCGCGCTCGTGCTTTGAACGCTGCGGCTTTACTCACCTCGATCTGCCGGACAGCGTAACGGAGATAGGCGAAAAGGTATTTGAAAGCTGCAAAAATCTTAAAACCGTAAACCCGGGCAAAAATCTGAAAAAGATCGGCGACCGCGCGTTTTTCTGGTCTGCTCTGGAGGAAATAACGCTTCCCGACACGGTCGGATCGTTCGGAGAAAACGTATTCGGCTCCTGCGACGGCTTGAAAAAGATAACCGTATCGGAAAAAACGCTCGTCAAGCTGTCGCTTGCAAACGACAGCGCGGCGCTGAAAGCGTTTTTCTGCCCGTACACTGACACCGAGGTATCGGTCGTCGACTGATAAAAACCGGCGGGACGCCGCAGCCGTCGGGACCAAAAAAAACTCTTACGTTCAGCCGACAGTTCCGACGGACAGCCGGCAGTTATGAGTTCCGCTTACGCGAAACGTTATGAGCGCTGACGCGCGTTATGATCGCTTCGCAAGTTATGAGTGCCTGCGGCACGTTTGCGGAACTCATATCATAACGTTGAGGCGAAGCCTCAACTCATAACTTGCACGCATCGCGTGCAATCCGGTTTCTGTAAACTGTCTTTAAAAACGCTCCGCGTTACTGAAAGAGTTTTTTATTTTCTTATACGCTCAATCCGTCGTTTTTTCCCTCATGGTGAAATCCTTGTCCTCGTCCATCATTTCAAGCATGACTTTGGCGAAACGCGGATCGAACTGCGTGCCCATTCCGTGCTCTATCTCGTATCTCACCTTTTCCTGAGGCATGACGCCGCGGTAGCTTCGTCTGCTCGTCATCGCGTCGTACGCGTCGGCGACGGCGATTATACGCACCTCCGTCGGTATCTGATCTTCGGATATGCCGTCCGGATATCCGCTTCCGTCAAGCCGCTCGTGATGCCATCTCGCGCCTATCGCAAGCTGAGGTTTTTCCTTTATGCTTCCGAGTATGCTGCCGCCTATGACCGGGTGGCGCCTGATAAGCGCGAATTCCTCGTCCGTCAGCTTCGAGGGTTTGTTTATTACCTCGTCCGGCACGCCTATCTTGCCGACGTCGTGCAGAAGCGCCATCATGTAAATGTCGTCCTGCTCGGATTTTGAAAAGCCCGATCTTGACGCTATCATCCTCGCGTATTCCGCGACTCTCGACGAATGGCCTTTCGTGTAATCGTCCTTCGCGTCTATCGCCGCGGCGAGCGCGCTGACGACCTGAAGGTTCATTTCCTCAACTCTTCTGGCGTTGAGCTGTTCGTTTTTGTAGCCTATGTAGTAAAGGAACGCGATAAGGAAGAACGTGACGGACGATACCGTGACGTTTACCGTCAGCTGCGAATACGTGTCCTCGAACAGCTCGCTGTCGCTGATGACTATGGTGCAGTTCTCGCCGTTTATCTTCGCGGTCGTTCTTCCGGTCTTTTCGTTCATTATGACGTCGAGAAGCTCGCCGCCGTAAATGTCGTTAAGGCTTTTGCCGTTATAATCCTCCTCTTTGTGCGCGATTATGAAGCCGTCGGTGTTTACTACCATTCCGTAGCCTTTTCCGGCTATTTCGACCGCCTGCGTGACCTCTTTTATGTGGTTTACTATAACGTCGAGCGCGACGACGTTCGTAAGACTGTTGTCCGCGCCGGCAATGCTCCTTGCGACGGTGATGACGACGGAGCCGGTCTGCGCGTCGACGTACGGCGATACGATAACGACCTCGCCGCGCGCCGCCACGGCTATTTTATACCAGTCCCTTTCCGCCGGGTCGTATCCCTCGGGCGGCGTCCATTCAAGACCGTCCAGATATTCTCCGTTCACGTAGGCGTAAAGTCCCGTAAAGTTTTCGTCGAACTGCTGCGCCTGCATCGTCGTCTGATCGACTATGTACTTTCTGATCTCCTCGACCGAGCTGCCGTTTTTCTCCATCAGATCGACGCTGTCCGCCGTGACGCGAAGCGTCGTCACCGCGACGGTCAGATAGTTTTCAAGCTCTGTCGCGGTCGTTTTTATCGCCTCCTCACCGTCCTCGTAAACGCTGACGACGGAGGCGTTGTAAAGTATCACGTTGTTATAAATTCCGGAAAATATGAGAAGCACGAGCATCAGGACGATGGTGGAGATGAAATTCACCCTTCCGCGTTTTCCCTCGTTCATTTTGCGGCTTTGCGCGAGTATCCGCCTGTAACGCAGCGTCAGAAAATATACGATCGCAAGGATCAGAAGGATAAGGACAGCGGATAAAACGAAAAGGAAAATAACGAGCTTTTTTTCGCTCCCCTCTATCCCGCCGGATTCCGCGAGACAGTTTTTGATGCCGTAAGCTATAAAGAAGCCGCCGACGCTTATGCCGACGATCATTATCGTAACGGCGGCTTGTATCAGCACGCGGAGCCTCAGCTCCGCTGCGTTTTCGGACGTGTTTGCGGGGGCGTTCGTCTCATAATACTTTTTCGCGCCGAAAGCGAAGAAAACGCTTATCACGGCGCCCGCGATCGAGCAGTACAGATACGGATTCAGGAACTCGTTTTCCCACGAGAAGCAGGACGACGTCCACATCCCGTAGTATAAAACAAGATATAACAAAACGAGCAGAGAAAACAGGGGAAAACCGCCGCGCTCTTTCTTTTTCACCGCGTAATACATGATATCCTGCAGACAGAATATCATGCACACGGTCGTAACGCCGACCTCCCAGACGTTGTTGAGTATGCCGCCGTACTGAATATAAAGTATGAACTGAGGTACGTTCGTCAGGACCGGCAGAAGTATGACCGGGTGAAAGTAGCGCCGCGCCTCTTTTTTGCGGATGAAGAACGCCGCGAGCGCGAGCATGAGAAAACCGACGTTCCAGCCGAAATAAGCGGCGAATTCCGATACGTCGGGGGACGAACGCATGATAAGCTCGTATATCGTCCAGTAGTATTCGCTCAGAAAATTCGCGAGGAAAAAGACGGTTATAAATCTGTAACCGCGCCTCGGGTTCTCTATGTACTTAAATACGCAGTACAACAGCCCCACCGTGGTGCAGAGCAGCGATACTATGTTTTCAAAATTTTCAAGAATCATGTTTTCTCCGTTTCATCCGCGATCATCTACAGCATCTTTTCGTCGTAGACCGCGCGCGAGCCGCCGATGAATTTCGGACGGACCCTCGCCGCGATAACGCGGGCGAAGCCTATCGCGTTGTGTTCGAGGCGCACCGGCACCGCGACCTTTTTCAAATGCATACCTATAAGCGTGTCGCCTATGTCGAGCCCCGCGTCGGCGCGTATCTCCTCGACGACGACGGGATCGGCAAAGCTTTTGTAAGCCGCCGCGGCAAAGGAGCCTCCTGCTTTCGGCTGAGGAACGGCGTTTACCGTCTCCGCTCCCGGCACGGCGGCGCGTTCGACGACTATCGCGCGGTTAAGATGCTCGCAGCACTGCGCGGCAAGATAAACGCCGCGCTCTTCAAGCGCCGCCGTTATACCTTCAAACACCGCGCGCGCCGCCACGGGATCAGAGCCGCTGCCTATACGGCTGCCGGTTATCTCCGAGGAAGAGCAGCCGACGACGAGTATCTGACCCGCTTTCAAGCCGGCTTTTTCACAGATCTCCGCCGCGGCCTCATACGCCTGCGTTTTTTCCTTATCAAACATATCGACCCTCTTATATCTCCCGACCGCCGCAGCGGACGGAAGATGCGTTTTATCTCATGAGTTATTCAAAGTATGGCAGGCATACGCTTGCCCGCGCCCGTGATGATTTTATAATATCGGACGGCGGCCGTTTTTA
Source organism: uncultured Ruminococcus sp. (assembly GCA_902784545.1). Taxonomy (GTDB): domain Bacteria; phylum Bacillota; class Clostridia; order Oscillospirales; family CAG-272; genus UBA1248. Next base: position 10,358 of record CACZVC010000121.1, read on the forward strand.
AACGTAAACCCGCCCGGATTAACGACGTTAAAGGTCAAAGCCGCGCGGTGCGGGGGCGCGGCGTGATGATATCGAAAAGCTTTACGGCTCGATAACGTGGAGCTTCGCGAAGGAGCATTCGCCGTCCGCGTCGATATTGACGGTCGCGGTATAGCCGTACGTCTTCAGCTTGCCTGTCGGGGACGTGGCGCTGACGGAGCCCGTGACCTCGACGGCTCCGCCGTTATCGCTGTACTG
>CACZVC010000122.1 GCA_902784545.1 uncultured Ruminococcus sp.
GTGGTGCTGACGCCGGCTATCGTGCGGCCGCTTTATCCTATGCTCAAAAAGAACGGTATTATGGATTGACCGGTTCAACAATCAAATTCTCGTCTTTCTTCAAGGCGAGTTTTTTGTTGCCTAAAATAAGCGTTCCGCCGTCCTTGTCTGTATAGACTTTGAGTTTTCCGTTCTCGTATTCAACGTAAACGTAGCCGCCGTTTAGCGGAACGGTGCCCATTATCCTGTCGAGACCGCCGGTATGCGGTCTGACCTCGAACGTTTCCGCGCCGACAGACGTCGTCTTTACGCCGAGAAAATACTTGCCGAGCAGATAAACGGGACCCGCGCCCCATGCGTGGCAGAGCGATCTTCCGTATTTCATACCGTACATCGCATAGTGCTCCGCTCCTTTTTCGTGCGGCAGATACTGTTCCCAGATCGAGGTCGCGCCGAGCTTCAGCATTCCGCCCCAGTAAGAGCGGAGTTGTTCGACGGCGTATTCAAGCTCTCCGCATTCGCAGAGCGCGTCAAGCTCGTAAAACCCGAAATATGGCGTTGTGATATGCGGTATCTCTTCGTTTTTAAGCACTTTTTCAATGATCTTCTTCTTTTTGTCTTCATCTGCTACGCCGGTCATAAGCGCAAGCACGTTTATGTGTCTGCCGACTTTTTCATTACCGGAATCACAGCTGTCTATATACGCGCCGCGGTCTTCACGCCAGAAGTCGCGGTCTATTTTTTCGCGCAGAGACGCCGCGTCGTTATCGTACCCGGAGCCGTCGCGCCCGCAGGCGGCGTAAAGCTTGCTCATCGCGCGCATCGCTTTGTATAAAAGCATCTGCTCGCCCGCGCAGGCGCCGGTTTTATCTATATCCGCCCAGTCGATGAATATCCAGTCGCCGGGCTTCGACACGATATATCCTCTTTCGTCAAGACGCGATACGGTAAAGTCGTAGAGCGCCTGCACTCTAGGCATTATGAATTTTATAAAATCGGAGTCGCCCGATGAAAAATAATAATCGTAAACGCCGCAGATAAGATAAAGCGAATAATCGTTTATGGTGTTGATATGCTGTTTGTAAGGCGGTTTTCCGAGAAGCAGGGTTATCGTGCGGCGCGTGATATCGTTATCGTGGAAAAGATAATTGTTTATCATATAGCTTTGATACGCGTCGCCCGACCACACCCATCTGTCACGCTTTATGCCGTCAAGAAAGAACTCGCGCGAACAGAGGTGGAAGGTGTATGCGCACGTTTTCCAAACGTCGTTTATAAGCTTGTCGTCACATTCAAAGCTGCCTATGTCCTCAAGCGGCAGATACTGATAATATGCGGATAATTTCAGGCTCGCCGCCAGCTTTTCCGGGATATAAACGAAGCGGAAGGCGCAGGCGTTCAGACGGTAACTCATTTTTCCGTCGAGCTTTTCAAACAGATACGATTCCGCAGTATCGGTCGCCTCCTCCGCGGATTCGCCGAAATAAACGGAAAGACCTGCTGTGTCCACGGAATTCTCTATCACGAGCTCCGCGAACGTCTCCTCGCCGAAATCGTATAACACGCCGTCCCCGACCTGACGAGTGTTTTTCGGGAATATACGCTTATACGAGAAAGGAAATTCAGACGGAGGTATAGCGGGATCGGTATACGCGGGATTGTCGCCCGCGTTTATGAATTCGCAGGTATTGTCCGAAACGCGCCAGCTCCTGTCCGTTGCAACGGTATCGGAAACCGCGTAGATACAGGGCAGTCCCCACGGGTCGCTTACAGTTACGAGTATGCTGTGCGTGCCTTCGGAAAAGAATATATCCGAGTTTACGGGATATTTGCCGCCGTCAAAACGGACGTAGCCTTTGCCGGTCGAGAGTATTTTTATATATCCCTCGCCCTTTGCTTCATACGTCTTTTCAAAAGTGACGGTCGGATATACCGTCGGCTCGTTCCAGAACGCGGGTATGTCTATACCGTATTCGGTACGCCTTCTGTGAAGCTTCAGGCCGTGATATATCTCAAAATCGCCTCTGTACCATATCCATTTGCTCTGCATTTATATATTCCTCTCTTACATAAAATTAACTTTTTCATTCGTATATACGGCGACGCGCATGACCGTGTAAAGGCACGTCGCGGGGTCGCTCAGATCGAGATCAAGATACTTGTCAAGCGCTTTTATTACGTTTTCCGGATTCATATACGTCGCGTTTTCAGCGGAAACGAGCGTGTTTATCAACATTTTTCCGTCGCTGTATTTCGCCGTCAGTCTGTAAATATTCGGCGTTATATCGCAGTCCATAAAGCCGGATTCTGTTTTTTTCGTCCGCTTTTCGATTATTACCGGCGCCTTGAACAGCGCTTCGGTCTTTTCCGCAAGCTCCTCTGATAAAACGGGCGATATAACGGTTATATCATATTCCGCGTATTTTATTTCCTTGAAATCGCTTTCGGGTATATACGCTTCAAGCACGCGTATATCGGGCGGCAGATTCCTATTCAGCGCCTCGGGTATAAGGCTTATATCCGTATCCTCCGGCACCTTGATATCGAGAAATTCGCAAAGGCTTTCCGTACCTACCGACGTCGGAAGCGAGAACACGAGATACGGTCTCGGATTATAACCGTGCGTGTGCTCGACCTTTACCTTTGCGCGGGTCAGCACCGTTTTCATCGTTCTGTCAAGATCCAGGTGCGAAATGAATTTGGCGTTGCCCGTTTTTTTGAATCTGAGCCTTACTTTTTTATAGACGGGCACCATCTGCATTCACCTCCGAGTTTATTAGCGCCGCAGCCGGCGCAGTTTTCCGCGCAGCTTTCGGTCGTTTCGCCTTTGTACGCCTTTTCACGCTCGCGTCTGAAAAAGCTCTTCGTCACTCCGCAGTCTATTATGTCCCACGGAAGGACCTCGTCGACGCTTCTTTCCCGGTTTGCGTAAAACGCCGGGTCGATATCACATTCTTCAAATAAACTCATCCATTTGCCGAAATCAAAATATTCTGTCCACGCGTCGAAGCGCATACCGTGTTCGCACGCGGCTTTCATCACCTTGCAAAGCTTTCTGTCGCCTCTTGCAAGCACCGCTTCAATAAGCGAGCCGTCCGCGTCGTGGTAATTGTATTTGATCCGTCTGTCATTGCAGAACGAGCCTAACAGTCTTTGCTTGCGTTTGTATTCATCAAGCGTGTTTTGTCCCTCCCATTGAAACGCGGTAAAAGGTTTGGGGATGAAGCACGCGACGGAAATCGTCACGAGCGGCTTGCCCTTCGGTCTGTTTTCCGTTTCGTAAAAACAGTTTATAACGGATTTCGCAAGCTCCGCTATGCCTTTGATATCCTCGTCGGTCTCGGTCGGGTGTCCGATCATGAAATAGAGCTTTACAGCCGTCTTTCCGGCGGCGAACGCGACGCGGCAGGCCTTCAAGACTTCTTCCTCCGTCAGATTTTTGTTTATAACGTCGCGAAGGCGCTGCGTCCCGGCTTCGGGCGCGAATGTCAGAGTCGACGTTCTGACGCTGCTTATTTTCTTCATCAGCTCGTCCGTAAAGCTGTCCGCGCGTAATGACGGCAGAGTAAGACTTATCATATTTTCATCCGTCCACGACAAAAGCCCGTCCGTAAGCTCGCGCAGTCCAGTATAATCGGAGGTCGACAGCGAGCACAGCGATATTTCATCGTAGCCCGTGTTTTCGTATGTGCGCTTCGCCTGTTCGTTCAATAGCACAGGATCTTTTTCACGCACGGGACGGTATATCATCCCCGCCTGACAGAAGCGGCAGCCGCGTATACAGCCGCGCATTATTTCAAGCGTTATCCTGTCCTGTACGCATTCGATATATGGCATTACCGGCATATCGGGATAATACGCGGTGTTCAAGTCGCCTATGATGCGCTTCGTCACCGTTTCGGGTATATCTCCGTATACCGGTTTATATTCCTTGACCGTGCCGTCCCCGTTGTATGAAACGTCGTATAACGACGGAACGTAAAAGCCGGGCAGCTTCGCCGCCTCGTGCAGAAACGCGGCGCGGCTGTATTCACCGCTTTTCTTCATCTTTATATAAAGCCGTGAAAATTCCGGCAAAGCCTCCTCGCCCTCGCCGATAGAAAACACGTCGAAGAAATCCGCCAGCGGCGTGCCGGTCTCGATCGAGGTGAGCGGAAGACCGTATTTGATCAGCTGCTCCTCCATATCAGTCCACGGCGCGTAAACTCTTTCACAGTAAACGTCGTCGTCCTTGTTAAGAACTCCGTATAGAAGCCGCACGCCCAGATTCGACATACCTATCTCGTATGTATCGGGAAACGCGAAAGCCCAGCGGCATTTTACCTTTGCCGCGTCCTTTATGACCTGTCCGTATTCGCCGCCCGTGTATCTGCCGGGCTTCAATACCTGCTTTAATAAAGTATCCTTATAAAACATCAATATATCCCATCATAAAATTCTTACCTTTTATTATATCAAAATCCAAATAAAAAATCAATAATATTTTGTATTTTTTCCCGAATTTTCCGAAAAATTTACCGCAGACGATAAATGCGGGTCAAAATTATAATTATCAGCGTAAAATCGCGTATATTTACAATAAAATTACAATAATTGCAAAAAATCAACAATAAAATCTGCTATAATTTTTTGGTTGAATTTTTTAATGGGAGAAAAATGGGTTGAAAAGAGAAGATTTAAGAAACGTAGCCATTATAGCGCACGTCGACCACGGCAAAACGACGCTCGTCGACGAGATGCTGAAACAGGGCGGTATATTCCGCGAAAATCAGGTGACGGAGGAGCGCGTTATGGACTCCGGCGCGCTCGAACGCGAACGCGGTATAACGATACTCGCCAAAAACACGTCCGTGCATTATAACGGCATAAAAATAAACATAATCGACACTCCCGGGCACGCCGATTTCGGCGGCGAGGTGGAGCGTATACTCAAAATGGTCAACGGCGTTGTGCTTCTTGTGGACGCCGCCGAGGGACCCATGCCGCAGACAAGATTCGTTTTGTCAAAAGCGCTTGAAATGAACCACCGCGTTATAATCGTCATAAACAAGGTCGACAGACCGGACGCTCGTCTTGACGAGGTAGTTGACGAGGTGCTCGAGCTGTTCCTCGACCTGAACGCAACGGACGAGCAGTTCGATTCCCCCGTTGTTTTCTGCAACGGCAGAGCGGGTACGGCTTCGCTTTCGCCCGATCATCAGGAGAAGAATCTGAAGGTGCTGTTCGAGGCGATAATAAATCACATTCCCTGCCCCGAGGGCGACGAGACCGCGCCTTTACAGCTTCTCGTTTCGTCTATCGACTATAACGATTACGTCGGCAGGATAGGCATAGGCAGAGTTGAGCGCGGCGTTATAAAAGCCGGTCAGGATATGATGATGTGCAACTACCACAACCCCGGAGTTACGCGTCGCGGAAAGATAGTAAAGCTGATGCAGATAGACGGCTTGAAGCGCGTGGACGTCGATCAGGCGACAGTCGGCGATATCGTCTGCTTCTCCGGCGCGGAGGATATAGAGATAGGCGATACCGTTACCGCCATCGATACTCCCGAGCCGCTTGAATTCGTCAAGGTCTCCGAGCCGACAATGGAAATGACGTTTTCCGTAAACGACAGCCCGTTCGCCGGACGCGAGGGCAAGTACGTTACGAGCCGTCAGCTCCGCGAAAGACTTTACAAAGAGCTTCTGCGCGACGTTTCGTTAAGAGTTGAGGACGGCGAGACGACCGACCAGTTCAAGGTACTCGGCAGAGGCGAAATGCACCTCTCCATACTTATCGAAACGATGCGCCGCGAGGGCTACGAGCTTTGCTGTTCAACGCCGCGCGTGCTTATGAAAACGATAGAGGGCAAGACCTGCGAGCCTATGGAGCTTGTTACGATAGACGTTCCGAACGAATACGTCGGCGCGGTCATGCAGAAGCTCGGCGCGAGAAAGGGCGAACTGCTTACTATGGAGCCGACCGGCGAAACAAGGACGAGAGTTGAATACAACATACCCGCGAGATGCCTTATCGGCTACCGTTCCGAGCTTATGACGGATTCGCACGGCGAAGGTATAATCAATTCCGTTTTCAACGGCTACGAGCCGTTCAAGGGCGAGATAACGCGCCGCTTCACCGGCTCTTTGATCGCAAGCGAAGACGGCGAGGCTACGTCGTACGGTCTGTTCAACGCGCAGGACAGAGGCACCATGTTCATAGGCGTACAGACTCCCGTTTACGAGGGTATGATCGTCGGCGAATGCCCGAAGATGGTCGATATAGCCGTAAACGTATGTAAAAAGAAGCACCTTACCGCTATACGTTCCGCCGGTGCGGACGAAGCGCTGCGCCTTGTTCCGCCTAAGATATTCAGCCTTGAGGAGGCTATCGAATTCATAGCCGACGACGAGCTTATGGAGGTAACTCCGAAGTCTCTTCGCCTGCGCAAAAAGATACTCTCCAACGCTTTGCGCCTCAAGACCGTGTTCAAAAAGGACTGACCTGAACAATAAAATCATTGCCGCCGCTCATACGGCGGCAATATTTGTAAATATTGTATTGATTTTTTTTAGTTAATATGATATAATACAAAAAAACGTCGGGAGGCAGCAATGAAAAAAGCGATCATATCGTTTTTATGCGCTTTATTTGTTTTTTTCGCGTTTTCGTCGTGTATGGAAAAAACAGATCCGGAATCACACGCCGAGACAGGCGCCGGTGAAACTGCGGTTTATACGGAGCCGGCTACGGACAGTCAGAGCGCCGTGACGGAAGCCGTCGATACTGATACTCCTGAAATAATCGGCGAATACAGCGGCAAAACGCTTAAGATCCTTGTAAACGACGGCTTCTGGCCGGGCGACGATATTTACAGAGATACGGATAAAAACGACCCGTTGAGCGAAGCGATACGCAAAAGAAATCAAGCCGTCAAAGAAAAATACGGTATAGATTTTGAAGTAATAAAAGACGCTGCCGCCGTCACTACGCTGAAAACCGCCGCCAAATCGGGCTACAACGTGTGCGGCGCCGCATATATCAACGCTTTTGAAGCATGCCCCGCCGCGTGTGAAAACATTTTCCGCGATCTTACGGCGATCAAAAACTTAGACCTCAAAAAGCAGTACTGGGATCAGGGACTTTACAACGGTCTTCAGATCGACGGCAAGCTGTTTTACGCCACGGGCGATATTTCGACAAAAGCGAACGACGGCACGTTTCTTTTGCTTTACAATAAAGATCTTGTCAAAGACGATCTTTATACAACCGTGAACGACGGCGAATGGACGCTCGACACTCTGAACTCGATTATAAAGGATAAATACAGTGATCTGAACAACAACGGCGAATCGGACCCGGACGACTTTTTCGGAATGGGCATACAGATAGAAGCGTATCTCGGCTTCTTCTTCGGCGCAAATTGCCGGCTTACTATAAGAGACGACGATCAGATGCCGCGTTTTTACTTGGAATCCGACGCTGATACTCTGTATAACAACTCCGTTTTTGAAAAGGTACACGAATTGACGCGCTCGGGAAAAAACGTGATAGACAGCCATGATTATTTAGCTGTTGCGCCGTATTATACCGAAGGTACGTTTGCCTCCGTAAAAGCTTTCAGAGAAAACCGCAGTCTTTTCTGCTTTACCTACGCGGCAATGATTCCGGAGATAACAGGTATGAAATCGGACTACGGTATACTTCCGCTGCCGAAATACAACAGAGATCAGGCGTCTTATCTGACGTACGTTTATCACGGCGCGGATATGTTCGTTATTCCCTTGACGAACAAAAATCCCGACTTTGCAGGCTATGCGCTCGAGGTCCTCTGCGCTGAATCTTATAATACAGTAACGCCCGTATATTTCGAGCAGACGGTAAAGAATCTGCGCGACGGCGAGTCCCGGAGAATGATCGATATGATTTTCAAAAACAGAGTATGGGATCTTTGCTATTACGCGCGTCTCGGTTCCGCGGACGATATGATATTGCAGCAGATAAAAAAGCCGGACTATAATCAGTTTGACAAATTCATTAAAAACATTCGCAAACCTGTCGCGAAAGCGATACAGAAATACATAGACGCTTATAAAGCCACAAGCCATTTGACCGATTGAGGAGGTAATAAATGAAGCAGTTTTTAAAAACAACCGTTATCGTTATTCTCGCATCCGTTTTTCTCTTCTCTGCCGCGGCAGGTGTAATCGGCACAGCCGCCGCGGGTACAGCGGGCGACGTGAATAAAGACGGCGCGGTAAACAACAAGGACGTAACGGCGCTTTTCCGTTATGCAAGCGGCACCGTTGGAATGAACGTTGACGAAACGGCGTGCGACACGAACGGCGACGGCGCGGTAAACAACAAGGACGTTGTGCTTTTGTTCAGATATCTGAGCGGAGCCGACGTTGAGATCCATTACGGCGCAGATCAGCTGACGTACGACAATGTGTTTACCGAATGGGACAGCTCCGTCGCGGATACTTTCAAAAATCCGAAACAGACGACCTGCACGGTATCCGAAGAAGGCGTTCAGCTTAAATTCGCGCGTTCCGGCGCGGTCGACCCGTATATCGTTTTCGATATAGCGGCTTATGAGCAAATAAAAAACAAGCCGGAGCTTGAAGGCAAGGACGGCGCATACGTTCTTTTGAAGTTAAAAGCGACAACGGACGGATATTTTGAGATATTCACGCATTCGCCCGCCGCCGGCGATTCCTCCGACACGGTATTCAGAGCCGACGGTGAATTCCATTATATTATCGTCGATATGACTGAAACGACGTTTACAAAGCCGGAAAAGCTGACGACCGTCAGATTCGACTGGGGCGGCGCTCTCATACCGACGAACGGCGAAATGCTTATAACCGAGATCGGTTTCTTCTCCGATCCGGAATCGGCTGTCAAGTATACCGGACTGAAAGAGGAAGAAGTTTTGCCACAGCGCGTTAACAGCGCGGCGCTCCCGAAAGATATGAAAGCGTCCGATTATTTCTACGCTCCGAGCGCTTCTTTCGCCGTTCTGACAGAGGGCGAAAACTCGACCGTCAAAGTAACGTCGACGAAAAAATCGCCGAGAGTTGATTTTTACATCGGCAAGCTTGCCAAGGAATACGGCGGATATTTCTTTAAGAGCCATTATCTGGCGCTCCGTATAAAAGCGACGGGACAGGAAAACGCCGGTGTGACGCTCACTTCCGTTACGGACTCGGCGGGTCTCGATACGACGACGGCGCAGTCCGCCGAGCTCGACTGCACGAAAGACGGATGGCAGGGCGTAATATTCGATCTGCGCAAGCTCGACACCTACGACGACGTTATTACGAAGATCTCCGTTTCGTTCAACAGCTTTACGTCTACCGGAAGCATTGAGATTGGCGGCATCGCTTTGAGCGATCACATAAACGACGCGCTGACTATCTGCGAAATGCAGCAGTATTGCCTGAATTACGACGAAAACCTTACCGACAACGACGAGCTTGCCGATAAAGTGCTTGAAGCGGATAAAGAGGATGATTCTGTCCTGATGTGGTTCGATCACATAACGGAAAAGACGAACAGAACGACCGTCAAGGAAAACGGCAGAAAAGGCTACACGGTAAGAATGGCGAAAAACGAATCCGAAAACTGCCAGTTCTTCTTATACACTCCGAAGGATATTAAAGTCAGAGTCGAGGTCGAGGATTTCAAAAACGAAAACGGTAAAACCGTACCGTTCGAGCTTTATTACGAGTATTACCACAATATCGAAAACGTGCTCGAGGCGGACGCTCTGCCGCCGCTTACCGGCGCTCTCGAAATACCCGCGGAATGCTCGCAGGGCTTTGTGATACAGTTGACCTCCGCGTTTGACACAGAGGCGGGAGAGTATAATTCGGTAGTACACGTATACGACGACGCGACGGGCGATGAAATAAAGCGCGGCGCGGTCGCCGTAAAGGTCTGGGATTTTGAGTTATCCGATAAAACGGAGCTCCGCAGTTCGTTCTTACTGTGGACGAACTACTTATCGGATTCTTATAACTGGGATAGAACGGAAGCTTCCTATGATGAAGTTTACAGAAATTACTTTGAGTTCTTCTTAAAATACCGTATCAATATCATAGACATACCGAACGGAATGACCTCGTCCTACGGCTCCAGATGGATGGAACAGGACAGAGTCAACACAGCCCGCTGGTACAACCGCGATTACAGCGTGACCGAGGACCTGGGCGGCACCGCGCCGAGCTGGCTCGACAAGGTAATATATTACATGGTCGACGAGCCGAAGACGACGACGGATTTCCAGAACCTCAAAAACTACGCCGAACAGATACGGCAGAATACGCCCGATTACAGAATGGTCTGCCCGATGGACAGAAACGTCGATATGAAAAACGACGGCTCCGCGGCGGCGTTTGCCGAGGCTGATACCGACCAGATAGGATTTATGAGCCAGGCTGTAAACATCTGGTGTCCGAAATACGACGCTTTCACCACGCGCGATCTCAGCTTCATCGCACGCGCCGCGTTTTTGCAGAGCAAACAGCAGGATGAAAAATACGGCACGTTCATGGAGCGAATGGAGGAAAAGAAAGCTCAGGGCGACGAGCTTTGGGCGTACATCTGCGTAAGCCCGATAGAGCCATACGTCAACTGGCAGATACAGAGCGACGGCACCGAGACCGTTATAAGTATTTGGCAGCTGAAGGAGTTCGACGCGACCGGCATACTTTACTGGGCAGTCAACTACTGGAGAGAGGCTTACTGGTATCAGGGCGCACCGTGGGTACACGGATCGTGCGGCGACGGATTCCTGATATACAGCGGCTACGGCTTCGATCTCCCATACCCAATAGCGTCAATAAGACTTGAAGGGATACGCGACGGCATCGAGGATTATCAGATGCTCTGTATGCTTGAAAAGATCGCGGGACGCGAGGCCGTCGACGATATGATCAGCCGTGTTACCACAAGCGTGCTGACGTATACCGACGACGACGATTATCTGCACGCGGTAAGAGTCCTGCTCGGTGATACGCTCGAGGCGGCGCTGAACGGTAAATAAAAAAGGATCGCGGGTCTGCTTTAACGGCAGACCGTCATAAGGAAGTTTTTTCACCTCTCGTTCGAGTAGTGAGTAAGTGTGCACTTAAGAAAAGCAGACTGAGAACAAAATCAGTCTGCTTTTTCGTGTTCAACCGGTATAATGAAGACGTTCGCTTCGCTCACTAATGAAGACGGGCTATGCCCTAA
>CACZVC010000123.1 GCA_902784545.1 uncultured Ruminococcus sp.
TGTCCTTATCGACGACGCCGGTGCAGTAACCGGCGAGGTCGTATTCGTCCTCGGGGTAAAAGCCGGGCATTTCCGCGGTCTCGCCGCCTATAAGCGCCGCGCCGGACTGTACGCAGCCGTCGCATACGCCCTTGACGATGTCCGCTATGCGCTCCGGTACGTTTTTGCCGCAGGCGATGTAATCAAGGAAAAACAGAGGCTTCGCGCCGCAGCAGATAACGTCGTTCACGCACATCGCCACGCAGTCGATACCCACGGTATCATGTTTGTCGGCCAGAAACGCGAGCTTCAATTTCGTTCCCACGCCGTCCGTACCGGAAACGAGCACGGGCTTGTTTATCCCCGTAAGATCGAGCTCGAACAGACCGCCGAAGCCGCCGATGCCCGACACGACGCCCGGTATCGCCGTCCTTGCGATATGCTTTTTCATAAGCTCGACCGCTTTATATCCCGCGGTTATGTCTACGCCGGAGGCGGCGTACGCTTCAGATCTTGAATTTTCCATTTTATTACTCCTCTCCGTCCCAGCAGTATGTGCAAAGCTCCGATTTGTCGAGCCCTATCGCCTCGACTATGCCCTGCAGGGTCTGAAATTCGAGGCTCGCAAAGTTGAATTTGCGGCAGATCGCGTCGCGCAGGGCGCGTCCGCGTTCGGTCTTGCCGTCCGAGTATTCTTTTATGTGGTCGAATCCCTCCTCGCCCTCGAGCTCCATTATCACGCGGCGCGCGATAAGCTCCATATCGCTTGTGGCGCGGGAGAAATTCAGAAACTTACAGCCGTACATTATCGGAGGGCAGGCGGAGCGCATATGCACCGCCTTCGCGCCGTTTTCGTATAAGAATTCGACCGTTTCGCGAAGCTGTGTGCCGCGGACTATCGAATCGTCGACGAACAGAAGCTCCTTGTCAGTTATCAGATCGTGCACGGGTATCTGCTTCATTTTCGCTATTTTGTTTCTGTCCGTCTGATTTGACGGCATAAAGCTGCGCGACCACGTCGGCGTGTATTTTATGAACGCGCGGGCGAACGGCTTATGGCTTTTGTTTGAGTAGCCTATCGCGTGCGGCGTGCCGGAATCGGGAACGCCGCCGACGTAATCGACGTTGTCCGCGTTATGGCTTTCCATATCAGACTTTGCAAGTATCTCGCCGTTCCTGTATCTCATCGCCTCGACGTTCACGCCCTCGTAGGTCGACGTCGGATATCCGTAATAGCTCCACAAAAACGAGCAGATACGCTTTTTTTCGCCGGGACCCGCGAGGCTTATCACCGCGTCCGGCGTTATCATGACTATCTCGCCCGGGCCGAGCTCGCGCACGTGCTCGTAGCCGAGCTTCATATACGCGAACGACTCGAACGAAACGGCGTAGCCGTCCGCGTTTTTGCCTATCTGCACGGGCAGTCTGCCGTATTTGTCGCGCGCGGCGATTATCGCGCCGTCCTCACGGAGTATCAGGACCGAAGCGGTGCCGTCTATAAGCTCCTGAGCGTATCTTATGCCCTCCGCAAACGTGTTTTTGTGGTCCATAAGCGCGGCGAAAAGCTCCACTCCGTTCACCTTGCCGCCGGTCATCGCGTCAAAATGCGCTCCCGTTACCTGTAAATAGCTTTCTATCAGGTCGTCCATATTGTTTATGACGCCTGTAACGCAGATGGCGTAGCTGCCGAGCTTCGAGCGGAGCAGAAGCGGCTGCGGGAACGTGTCGCTTATACAGCCTATCGCCGATGTGCCGCACATTTCGGAAAACACGTTTTCGAATTTCGTGCGGAACGGTGAGTTTTCGATGCTGTGTATTTTTCTCTGAAGTCCGATCTTCGGGTCGTACGAGGCAAGTCCGCCGCGTTTTGTGCCGAGGTGCGAATGGTAGTCGATGCCGAAAAACACGTCCGTCATGCAGTCTCTTTTTGAAGCTATACCGAAATAACCGCCCATATTATCTCCTTATATCTGTAACGCCGCGTCTTTTTCAAGCACTTTTCCGGCGTCGTTTTTTCTTTTTTCGTCGAGCTTTGATGCAAGCTCCGCGTCGTCCACCGCTATTATCTGCGCGGCGAGAAGCGCGGCGTTCGCGCCGCCTCCGACGGCTACCGTCGCCACCGGGATGCCGGTCGGCATCTGAACGGTTGATAAAAGCGCGTCAAAGCCGTTGAAAACGCCTGACGCGCAGGGTATCCCTATTACCGGTAACGTAGTGTTTGCGGCGAGCGCCCCCGCGAGGTGCGCCGCCATGCCCGCCGCGGCGATTATCGCGGCAAAGCCTTTTTCGCGCGCGGACTTTGCAAAGTCCGCCGCCTGTACCGGCGTTCTGTGCGCGGAGTATATATGTACCTCGTAGGGTACGCCCAGACTGTCAAGCATATCCGTCGCTTTTCTGACAACGGGCAGATCGCTGTCCGATCCCATGATTATCCCGACTTTTTTCATAAACATCCTTTCTTAAACGTACAAAAGGGCACACTCGGACTGATTGTTCAAGTATGCCCAGACGGTCGGCTTTATACGGCTGTCGCTCCCTCGCGGTTGTCCGCTTTCCGTCAGTCACGCGCCGTTTTATATTATCTGTATTATATCATATAATAATGATAAAGTCAATACGCGCGGCTGAAAATTCACATTATATTAACCGTAACGGGATATAAAAAATTACGGGGATAAATAACCTTTCAAACCTTCGGCGGCGGTTTATGATAAAGTAAAGAAAAAAGAATAAAGATCGGTAAAGCCGTATTCATACCGTGTCTGTCCGCGCCGCGGCAAGCGGCGCGCGTCCGGCCGCTTTGCGGCTCCTTTTTCCGTTCTTTATTCTTTGATCTTTTTTGTTTATTTGATAGGCGCGCTCTTTTCCTTCTGGATGACGTCGTGAGCGCCGCCCTCGACTATACTTGTCGCCGAAACGAGCGTGAGCTTGGCTTTTTTCTGCAGCTCCGGGATCGTCAGGGCGCCGCAGTTGCACATCGTCGATTTTACCTTCTGAAGCGAAAGCGCAACGTTGTCCTTCAAAGATCCGGCGTAGGGAACGTACGAATCAACGCCCTCCTCGAACGACAGCTTTTTGTCGCCGCCCAAATCGTATCTCTGCCAGTTTCTCGCTCTCGCGGAGCCCTCGCCCCAGTACTCTTTATAATAAGTACCGTTAAGGCTTACCTTGTTCGACGGGCTTTCGTCAAAGCGGGCGAAATATCTGCCGAGCATTACGAAATCCGCGCCCATGGCGAGCGCCAGCGTTATATGGTGGTCGTAAACTATGCCGCCGTCGGAGCAGACGGGAACGTATACGCCGGTCTCCTCGAAATATCTGTCGCGCTCCTTACATACGTCTATAAGCGCGGTCGCCTGACCTCTGCCTATGCCCTTCGTCTCGCGGGTTATGCAGATAGAGCCGCCGCCTATGCCGACCTTTACGAAGTCCGCGCCGCTTTCAGCCAAAAATCTGAAGCCGTCCGCGTCGACCACGTTTCCGGCGCCGACCTTTACGTTGTCGCCGTAATTGTCTCTTATCCATTTTATCGTGCGCTTCTGCCATTCGGAAAAGCCTTCGGACGAGTCTATGCAGAGCACGTCCGCGCCCGCCTCGAGCAGAGCCGGCACTCTTTCCTCATAATCGCGCGTGTTTATACCGGCGCCTACAACGTAACGCTTCTGGTCGTCGAGCAGCTCGTCCGGGTTCTGCTTATGCGTATCGTAGTCTTTTCTGAAAACAAGATAGCAGAGCTTGCCCTCGTCGTTGACTATCGGCAGGGAATTGAGCTTGTGATCCCATATTATGTCGTTCGCTTCTTTGAGCGTTGTGCCTTCCTTGGCTAAAATAAGCTTTTCGAGCGGCGTCATGAATTCCGCCACGGGCAGATCGGGCGACATACGGCTCACGCGGTAGTCGCGCCCGGTGACTATGCCGAGCAGCTTTCCGTCCGACGTGCCGTCGTCCGTTATCGCTATAGTGCTGTGACCGTTTCTCGCGGTAAGCTCGACCACGTCGGCAAGCGTATCCGTGGGTTTAAGGTTGGAATCGCTTTTTACAAAGCCGGCTTTGTACGTTTTTGCGCGCTTTACCATCGCCGCCTGGCTTTCGACGGGCTGAGAGCCGTAAATGAACGACACGCCGCCCTCGGTCGCAAGCGCAACGGCGAGCCTGTCGCCAGATACCGACTGCATTATAGCCGATACCATCGGTATGTTCATTACTATTTTCGGCTGCTCGCCTTTTTTGTATTTCACGAGCGGCGTTTTCAGACTTACGTTCGACGGAATGCACTCCGACGAGGAATATCCCGGTATCAGCAGATATTCGTTAAAGGTATGCGACGGTTCGTTGATGAATTGTGCCATGACTTTCCCTCCTTATTATACGCTTGCTTTCGTATCGCAGTATACGCAGCGGTACGTTTTATGTTCTTTATCCGTCAGCCTGAATACGTGGGGCAGCTCCTGCTCCGTGGTGGTTATGCACCGCGGATTTTTGCATTTCAAAACGTTTTTGAGCGTCAGCGGAAGCTCCGGGTTTTTCTTTTCGACGACGGCTCCGTCCTTTATGATGTTGACCGTCGCGCCGGGATCAACGTAGCCCGTTACGTCGAGATCCACGGTTATGTCCGCGTCGATCTTTATAATGTCCTTTTTGCCTTTTTTTCTGCTCGGCGCGTTCGTTATTATCGCGACCGGCACGCCGAGACCGTCAAGATCGAGCAGTCTGTATAATTTCATTCCCCTGCCCGCGGTTATGTGGTCTATCACCACGCCGTTCTTTATGGAATCTATATTCATGCTGTTCTCCTATTTTAACTTATATTTTCGAATATGTCAATACGTAATCGCACCGTTTTCCCGGAGTAATTTCAAAATCAGCGCCATTCTCATATATTTTCCGTTCTTTACCTGCTCAAAATAGCACGCGCGCGGGTCGTCGTCTATCGCGACGCTTATTTCGTTCACCCTCGGCAGGGGGTGCATTACTATCATATCACGCTTTGCGAGGAAAAGCTTTTCGGGCGTTAAAATATAGCTGTCCTTCAATCTGAGATAATCCTCCTCGTTGAAGAATCTTTCCCTCTGCACTCTCGTCATATAAAGCACGTCGAGCTTCGGCAAAGCCCACAAAAGATCCGTCGTCTGCGTGCATTTCATCCTGTTTTTCAAGATAACGTCGTTATAAACGTAATCCGGCAGGCGCAGCTCCTCGGGCGAGATCAGCACAAGGCGGATATCGTCGTATCTTGAAAGCGCCTGTATAAGCGAATGTACGGTGCGGCCGAATTTCAGGTCGCCGCACAGACCGACGGTAAGCCCTGAAAAGCCGCCCTTTTCGCGCTTTATCGTAAGCAGGTCGGCGAGCGTCTGCGTGGGGTGGCAGTGGCCGCCGTCGCCGGCGTTTATGACCGGCACCGACGCGGCGTTCGAGGCGACGTAAGCCGCGCCCTCCTTCGGATGGCGCATCGCTATGATATCGGCGTAGCACGATATGACCTTCGCCGTGTCGGAAACGCTTTCGCCCTTCGACGCCGAGGACGACGCGGCGTCCGTCATCGACAGCACTGCTCCTCCGAGCTCGTACATAGCCGCCTCAAAGCTCATGCGCGTTCTCGTCGACGGCTCGAAAAACAGCGTGGCGAGCTTTTTTCCGGCGCAGATATGCGCGTACTTCTCCGGATCGTTTATTATATCGTTCGCCGTGTCCGTCAGACGGTCGATTTCTTCCTTTGTAAGATCCGTTATATCTATTACGCTTCTTTTCATTTGTTCACCTTTATCCAGCTCTGATCGGACGGATCGTCGCGGAAGGCGATCAGCCGCGCTTTATCCTCACAGGATATATAACCCTCTTTTGCGGCGACGTCGACCACGGCGTCGAAATCCGTCAAAGACACGTTTTTAACGTCAGCCTCGGTAAGCCTCTGCAAGCCCTTTTTCATCCCGTAGGTGAAAATCGACGCGACGCCGAGCACGACTGCGCCCGCCTCGCGCAGCGCGTCGACGACCTCGATAACGCTGCCGCCGGTCGAGATAAGATCCTCTATAACGACGACCTTCTGCCCCGGCTCGAGCTTTCCCTCTATCCTGTTCTGTCTGCCGTGATCCTTGTTCGAGCCTCTGACGTAGCCCATAGGCATACCGAGCAGATGCGCGGTTATCGCCGCGTGCGCTATGCCGGCGGTCGACGTGCCCATAAGCACCTCCGCGTCGGGATAATACGTTTTAACGACGTGCACCAGTCCCTCCTCGACAGACGTGCGCACCTCCGGCGCGGTAAGCGTCAGCCTGTTGTCGCAGTAAATCGGGCTTTTTATGCCCGAAGCCCATGTAAACGGCTCGTCGGGGCGCAAAAACACGGCTTTGATCTTCAAAAGATTTTTCGCGGTCAGTTCCTTGTAATCCGTCATGATACAAATTCCTCCATACATCTTTCATAAGCGGCGACGGGATCTGCCGCCGCGGTTATCGGTCTTCCCACAACTATATAATCGGAGCCCTCGAGCCTCGCCTGAGCGGGCGTCATGACGCGCTTCTGGTCGCCTGCGTCGCCGTCGGCGAATCTCACGCCGGGCGTGACCGTCAGAAACTCCGCGCCGCAGGCGATGTGCACCGCCTTCGCTTCGAGCGGCGAGCATACGACGCCGTCAAGCCCCGACGCCTGCGCGTTTTTCGCGTATTTCATAACGACTTCGTTTACCGGCTCTTTTATAAGAAGCTCGTTTTCAAGCGCGGTCTGATCGGTCGAGGTGAGCTGAGTCACGGCTATCAGTATCGGGCGCGTTCCGTCCGGCCTCGTCAGTCCTTCGACCGCCGCGCGCATCATCGACGACGTTCCCGCGGCGTGGACGTTACACATATCGACGTCGAGGCGCGAAAGCACCGCCATAGCTTTTTTAACGGTGTTGGGGATATCGTGGAGCTTTAAATCGAGAAAGATCTTATGCCCTCTCTCCTTTATTTTTTTCACGATATCGGGTCCTTCCGCGTAAAACAGCTCCATTCCTATTTTAACGAACGGCTTTCTGCCCTTGAATCCGTCAAGGAACATAAGCGTTTTTTCCGCGGAGTCAAAATCACACGCGATTATTACGTCT
>CACZVC010000124.1 GCA_902784545.1 uncultured Ruminococcus sp.
TGCGAGCAATTTAGCTGTTTTCAAAATCATTCTTAATATCAGAGCGGTTAGAACAAGCTGAAAGAAAATAACCCACTATGACACTTTCTCTATTCGAAAAATGTCAAAGTGGGCTTGTTTCTTCTTTATGTTGCCTCTCTCTTCGCGTGCTTTTTTCTGTGCTTAACACCCGAAATCACAAAAATGAAATCGCGGCGGCGCCGCGATGAAATCCTCACGATGCTCGGATGAAATCGTTCGCTTCGCTCACGATGAAATCAAATCCGTCCTCTTTCTCCCGCACGTTAGTGCGGATTTCATCGCGAAGCGATTTCATCCACCGAAGGTGGATTTCACCCGTCCGCAAGGACGGATTTAGTTGAAAAAAGCACGCTTACCGCGTGCTTTTTTCTACCTGCCCAGGGGGATTCGAACCCCCAACCGTCAGAATCGGAATCTGATACTCTATCCAATTGCGCTATGGGCAGTTATATAAAGGCTTATTGAGCCTTTTATACGTTGAATCTTATGACAACGACGTCGCCGTCGCGGAAGACGTAATCCTTGCCTTCGCTTCTTATAAGTCCTTTTTCCTTTGCGACGGCAAGACTGCCGCCGATGGCTATAAGGTCGTCGTAGGCAATGACCTCGGCGCGGATAAAGCCGCGCTCCATATCCGAGTGTATCTTGCCCGCCGCCTGCGGCGCTTTCGTTCCGTTCTTAATCGTCCACGCGCGGACCTCCTTCGGTCCCGCGGTGAGGAAGCTGATGAGTCCGAGTATGCGGTAGCTCGCTTTTATAAGTCTGTCAAGTCCGCTTTCCTCGATACCCATCTCCTGTAAGAACATCTGCTTTTCCTCGCCCTCGAGCTCGGATAACTCCGCTTCCATTTCGGCGCAGATAGGTATGACCTCGGCGCCCTCGGTGTCGGCGTATTTTTTCAGCGCGACGTAATCGGGATTGCCCGACATATCGGTGCCGATATCGCTCTCCGGCACGTTTGCGACGTAAATTATCGGCTTTGCGGACAGAAGCGGCACGGTGGAAAGCAGCTCCGCCTCCTCCTCCGTACACTTTATCGCCCTTGCGGACGTGCCGTCGTTCAGCTCCTTTGTAACACGCTCGAAGAAAAGCGCCTCGGCTTCAAACTTTTTATCCGCCTTCATCATTTTGCGCGCTCTGTCGGCTCTGCGCTCGGCAAGCTCGATATCGGATAAAATAAGCTCTGTGTTTATCGTCTCAACGTCGCGCATTGCGTTTATATCGCCGTCGACGTGTATCACGTTTTCATCTTTGAAGCAGCGGACGACGTGTATCACCGCGTCCACTTCTCTTATATGAGATAAAAACTTGTTTCCGAGTCCCTCGCCTTTGGACGCTCCGCGTACGAGACCGGCTATATCGACGAATTCGACCGTCGCGGGCGTGTATTTTTCGGGATGATATATTTCAGCCAGCTTATCGAGACGTTCGTCCGGCACGGTCACGACGCCTACGTTCGGCTCTATCGTGCAGAACGGATAGTTCGCCATTTCCGCTCCGGCGTTCGTTATTGCGTTGAAAAGCGTGCTTTTGCCGACGTTCGGCAAGCCGATTATACCTAATTTCATTTTATCTCCAAATAATAAGGTTATATTCCATTTAGTCGTAAGTACCATATATTATAATTCATTTTGCGTGTTTTGTCAATACAAACGGAAAAATAAAAAAGATATTATTTAATACGGCCGTTCCATTCTTTACCGTTAATTAACATATATGTTACATCACGTTAACCAATACCGGACAAAAAGTGTTATAATGAATTTAGTGAAAAAAATCACAAACTTAACAAGTTTAAATACGGAGGTATAAAACCATGATGGGAACTAAAATTCTTGTAGTTGACGACGACGTCAACATTTGCGAAACTCTGCGCGTGTATTTCGAGCACGAGGGTTATGAGGTAAAGACCGCCAACGACGGCGCGCAGGGCGTCGAATTCTTTAAAATGTACGAGCCGGATATCGTTCTGCTCGACATCATGCTCCCGAAGAAGGACGGCTGGGCAGTCTGCCGCGAGATCCGCGAAGTCTCTTCCAAGCCGATAATAATGATAACCGCAAAGGGCGAGGTTTTCGACAAGGTCCTCGGTCTTGAAATGGGCGCCGACGATTTCGTCGTAAAGCCGTTCGATCTCAAAGAGCTTGCCGTTCGTATAAAGGCAGTCCTCCGCCGCTGCAACAGCCACGAGAACCCCTCGAACGAAGAGGTCATCAAATTCGAGAACATCGAGATCTCCTTGCAGAAATACGAGCTCAAGCTCAAGGGCAAGAGCGTCGACATCCCCCCGAAGGAGCTGGAGCTGCTTTACTTCCTCGCTTCCAACTACAACAGAGTTTTCACGCGCGATCAGCTGCTTGACAAGGTCTGGGGCTTCGATTACCTCGGCGACAGCCGCACGGTCGACGTACACGTAAAACGTCTGCGCGAAAAGCTTGAAGGCGTATCCGACAAATGGATACTTAAAACCGTCTGGGGCGTAGGCTACAAATTCGAGATCCTTCAGTAATTCATGCTATCGGGCTGCCGCGGCTTTACAACTGGCGCGGCAGCCCTGAATAATTTATAACGGAGGCTACCCGTGTTCAAAAGCGTGTTCACGAGGTATTTTATCATTTTTATGATAATAATCCTCGTCAGCTTCACTATTTTAGGTCTGATTTATTCGTCGTCGACCGCCAACTATTCGCAGAATATAAAAAAGGATACGATGAAATCGGCGAGGGATACGCTCGTCTCTTTCGTGTCGTCCGGATATCTGGCGTCGAGCACGAACGATTTCGGCAAATACATTTATTTCAACGCCTCTGACATATCGCCGACGATACGGCATATAATAACGGCGGTGAATCAGGATATTTTCGTCATCATAACAAACGACGACGGCGTTATACAGATGGCGGTTGGCGCTCCGTCAACGATCGCCGAGGGCGACGCGATAAAGGAGCAGGCTGTCTATTCGCTCAAAAGCTCCGGACAGTACGACGGATTTACGGATCTTGACGGTCTTTTCCCGTCAAAGATGCTCGTGAACAGCGGCGTGATAAGAGACAGCGCGGACAATCCCGCGGGTATCGTTCTCATCTGCTCCGCCAGCTCGTCTATCCCCGGCATCGCCGAAAACACGGTAAAGACGACGGTCGTCGCGATTCTGTGGGTTGCGGCTTCCGCTCTTATAACCGTTTTCTTCGTCACGGACAAGATCGTTTCTCCGCTCAAACAGATGAGCGAGGCGGCGCGCTCGTTCTCGCAGGGCAAATTCGACGTGCGCGTTCCCGTGAACGGCAGTGACGAGGTCGCGGAGCTTGCGACGGCGTTCAACAACATGGCATCCTCGCTCGAAAAGAACGAGGAGCTGCGCAAAACGTTCCTTGCAAACGTGAGCCACGACCTACGCACGCCTATGACGACGATAGCGGGCTTTGTCGACAACATTTTATCCGGCGCGATACCGTACGAAAAGCAGAATTATTATCTTGAAATAGTTTCAAGCGAGGTCAAGCGCCTTGCGCGCCTCGTCAATTCCCTGCTCGATATTTCAAGGATACAGGCGGGCGACAGAAAGTTCGTTATGGCGCCGTTCGACATATGCGAAATGTCGCGGCAGATAATAATCTCGCTTGAACAGAAGCTCGAAAACAAAAAGCTTGACGTAAGATTTGAGCCGGAGCACGACAAAATGCTCGTAAACGCCGACAGAGACGCGGTCTATCAGGTGCTTTACAACCTCTGCGACAACGCGGTCAAATTCTCGCGCGAGGGCGGCGTTTACAAGATCTCGCATATAGAGCGCAACGGAAAGATCTACACGGCGGTTTATAACGAGGGTCAGGGCATAGCGAAAGAGGAGCTGCCGCTCGTGTTCGACAGATTCTACAAGAGCGATAAGAGCCGCGGTCTCGACCGCACGGGCGTCGGGCTCGGACTTTACATCGTGAAAACGATAATAGACTCGCACGGCGAGGAGATCTGGGTAAACAGCGTTTACGGCGAATACTGCGAATTCGTGTTTACTCTGCCGCCCGCCGAGGCTTCCAAAAAGCAGTCCGAAATGCCGAAAAAAATAAAAGACTGATTGCCTTTTTGTAAAAAGTTTATTTAATCTTAAATATATTACCCGGATATCACCGATTGTTAAAAAATTCGGGGTACAATATAGGAAAAGAAAATTTTCACGGGCGTTATATGCAGAAAAACAATATCGAAGACCTGAAAACCGCCGATAATCTCACAAAGGAAGAATCCTTCGGCGGCTTTCAGTACAAGCACAACTACGATGAATATAAAAAAGAGCTTACGGAAAAGCGCGACGGAAAAAGCGGCGCTTTGTTCCGCGTGCTCATAATCGCCGGGTTTGCCTTGCTTCTTATATTTCTCGGTTTCTTTATAACCGACACGGTGCTTAAAACAAAAGGCTCGTCGTTATACGAGCTTTTCCGAAGCGACGCGCCCGCATCGACTATACCGCATAAGACCGTGCTTGACGACGCGCAGATAAACGGTACGGCGTCAAAGTACACCGTCAGGATCTCCGCCGACGGCAAGGACGGCGCGGGGATAATCCTGACGGAGGACGGATATATAGTCACCACGTTCGGACTTGCGGGTAAAGCGGAAAAGCTGACGGTGAACGTAAACGGCGGATCATACGACGCGGCGCTTGCCGGTGTGAACGAGGAAAACGACACGGCGGTGCTCAAAATCAGTCTCAGCGGGCTGACCGCGGCGGAATTAGGCTGCTCGCACACGCTCGAGCCCGGGCAGGAGGTATTCTGCAAGTCGGGCGAAAGCGAGCTGAAGGAGCTTGTCATCGTCGACGCGAGCGACGATCTGTATATAAAAACCGAGCCGAAATGCGATATTCCCGGCGCTCCGCTTATCAACTCGTACGGTCAGGTCGTGGGCATGATATCTGGCGGCGAGGGACACGCGCTGCACACCGACGCGCTTTTGACGGTGATAAAAAAGCTGCTGAGCGACTCAAGCTCAATAACCGTAAGCAAATCTCCGCTTTATATAAGCGCTCTCGGCATATACGTCGAGCAGGTATCAGAAAAACAGTCGGAGATATATAAGATACCGACGGGCTTTTTCGTAACGTCCGTTCATTCGCCGAACAGGTTCAGCAAGGGCGATATCATCGTTTCGGTCGACGGCAAGGACGTATCAGACGCGGAAATGCTTGTAAGAGCCGCGTCGTCCGGCGTATCCGTCAAAGTTTACAGAAACAACGCGTACGTTGAATTCACGCTTAAATAGTCGTATAAATTCAAAAGCGACCGATAACGAATCGGCCGCTTTTTTGTTATTCTTTTTTACGCCGCTTTTCTTCCGCGGCGGCTTTTCTTATAACATTCCCGCTATGATATTTTCCACCGCGTCAATAAGACAGCAGGGCGTTACGGCGTTGCGCGTTATCATATCGAATATCAGATTCGCCGCCGTCATATCGGACGTTACGTCGAAAACAAATTCGCTGTCCTCGATATCGTCGTCATTATACTTGACGCATAAAATACTGTAAACCTCGCGGTCAAGCTCCGCCGGTTTGCCGTTCAAAAGATAATAACGGACGTCTGCGCCGCAGAAGCTGACCGTCTTCTCTTTAACGTTATGATATTTTCCGTACAGTCTCGACGCGCGGGCGATATCACTGTTGGGCAATAGAACATCCATAAAGACAAACTCCTTAATTCACTTAACGTATATAATAATAAAGAAATCAAAATTTGTCAACAGGATACGGCAAATATTTACAAACAATCGCTCGACAGCGCGTTAATATATCGTTTACATTTCCTCGGACAGAGCGTCGCTCAGGCGGCGGAAATCCAGAACGGACAGCGCCTCGCCGCGCACTCTTTCGTCAAATCCGCACGCGCCTACGGCTTTTATTATCGCCGCTTTTTCGAGGCGTTTATCGGCGGAAAGCGCGTTTACAAGCGTTTTTCTGCGCTGTAAAAAGGCGTATTTTATTATTTCAAGCATCAGTTCCCTGTCCTTCGGCTCGTATTCGGGCTTTCTCCGCAGATCGAGGCGCAGTACCGCGGAATCGACCTTCGGCGCGGGATAAAAGCAGCCGGCGGGGACGGTGAACAGCCTTTCCGCGTCGGCGTAGTACGCGACGGACGGCGTTATAGAGCCGTATTCGGGCGTGCCGGGCTTTGCGGTAAGGCGGTCGGCTACCTCCTTTTGTATCATTACCGTTATGTGGTCGAGCGGCGCCCCGGATTCGAGCAGATACATTATTATGGGCGAGGTGATATAATACGGCAGATTTGCGCAGACAGTAACGCGCATACCGTCGAAATATTCCTTTATAAGACCGTTAAGATCCACCTTTAAAATATCGTCGTTTATCACGGTGAAATTTCCGTACTCCGCCATCGTTTTGCCGAGCACGTTTACCATTTTTCCGTCTATCTCTACGGATACGACCTTTTTATATCTTTCGCACAGCTTTTGAGCCAGAACGCCTATGCCCGGTCCGATTTCAAGTATACCGTCCTCCGGTCCGGCGCCGCAGCCGTCGGCGATATTCTCCACCACTCGCTCCGATATCAGAAAGTTCTGCCCGTACCGCTTATCCGGCGACGCCCCGAACTCCGATAACAGCGTTCTTACGGTATTCAGCTCGGTCAATTTCAAAAAAATCATCCTCCGGTGTAAAAAATATGAAAAACATCTTGACAATTCACAAAAAAAGTGGTATAATCAAACCCGCTTGATGTGATTGTACCACATTTCAGCGAAAAAGTCAATATGCTAATGTGGCTCAGCTGGCAGAGCAGTTGATTCGTAATCAACAGGTCATGGGTTCGAATCCCATCATTAGCTCCATATCGGGTATTCATAACGGACTTGAGTTATGGATACCCGATTTTCTTTTTCAGCACATTTTCACCGCCTGCGGTGGTGAGTAAGTGCGCCATTCAGGAGTTTTTATACTCCGCCTTGAAAAACAGATGTTTTATTAACTTCGTCGAATTTGTTGTTTGTTTCGATTACCTGAGACGCGGAATCATTATTGATATTGATACTTATTTGAACATTATGCCAATTATTTGTATTCACAAATCCGAATTCTATCTCCTTGCCATTTGACGTTATTATTGATCCCTTTACCTCTCCGTAATCAATATCAAACGAATACCCATTTTGTCCCGGCTTTAGTTTGACCAGCCCGATAATCTCATAATCTTCTGCTTTAACAACAACACCATTTTCGCGCAATAATACTATAGCAGTACCGCTTTGTGTTCTCCTTTGAATAAAACCAACTCCATCAAATGCAAAAAAGAGCATCGCAATTATACTGATAAGAACAATCGGAATAAGGATTCTGATCCATTTTCTGTATTGTTTTGTCTGTTGTATAGATTCTCCTAATATTTCTTCGTGAGGAATTGATAAAAGTTCCGCCAACTTCTTTATTGTAATGATATCCGGAAGCGTCTTGCCGTTTTCCCATTTTGATACAGCTTGCTTTGAAACAAACAAAGATTTCCCGAGTTCTTCTTGAGTAAGATGATTTTCAAGTCTGTGCTTCTTGATTGTTTCTCCGATATTATTCACTGCATATCCCTCCTTATGAACAATGTTTTCGTCTTTTATTATAGTTAAACAGCTCAGATTGTCAAGGTTTTCCCCTATTTTGTTGAGTAACTTGTTTGTTTACTGTGTGTTTTCAAGTCCGTTATCAACATCCGCACCAGAAAAAGTCCGACGCGCAAGCGCCGGACTTTTTCAACTAAATCCGTCCTTGGCGGACGGGTGAAATCCACCTTCGGTGGATGAAATCGCTTCGCGATGAAATCCGACTTCGCCGGGTTAAGAGGACGGATTTGATTTCATCGAG
>CACZVC010000125.1 GCA_902784545.1 uncultured Ruminococcus sp.
TCTGTATGAAAAAAACGCTTATATCGCTTTTGTGCTTTATTATATGCGGAACGATGATATCCGGAGGTATAAGGATCATGGCGGAAAACAAAGCTTTGCCGCTTTATAAGGAAAGCGGCGTTGAGGAAACGGCGCTTCATCAGAACGCTTTCGCCGTGCAGTTTGCGGTCACAAAGCCGTTCTGCCGGCTCGATATCCGCATAATAAAGGCGGACAAATCGGAAAACGGCGTAATGGACGCGCGCCTTTACAGATGGGCGGGCAGTTATCAGAAAACGCTTAAAGAAAAGCCGGTCGTATCGGCTTCTCTTTCGGGCTTTGAGGACAATACCGACGCTCCGTTCGACACCGGCTCACAGCCGGCGGGCGAATATATTTTATACATATACGGAATAAACACGCAGACAAAGCTCGGACTCGCGGAGAGCGCGGGCGCGAGAACGTATTACAACGCCTCCGTGCATCCGAGGTCGCTTATGGCGTCCGTCGTATGGGACGGCGAGGAGGGCGGGCTCGCCGGCGTCTCCGACAATACGTTTGAATTCGTTGAATCAGCCGATACGTGGGTCGTGACGGACGGTCTCGGCAGAGTCGTATCGAACAGCGAAACGGATACAAGGCGGCAGAACAAGACGGTCGGTCTGTTTTTCCACACCTGGCACACGTCAAACAGCAGTCTCGGCTCGCGCAACATCACGGAAATATTGAAGGAGCACCCCGAAATACAAAACGATTTTACAAGCAAGCTGTGGGGGACCGCCGGCGCGTACCACTGGAACGAGCCGATATGGGGCTACTACCGCTCGAGCGACGAATGGGTTTTAAGAAAGCAGGCGGAGCTTTTGGCGGACGCGGGCGTCGACGCCGTGTTTTTCGACAACACGAACGGAACGGCGACGTTTATCGACGACGTGTTAACGCTTTGCCGCGTCTGGTCGCAGGCGCGCGCGGACGGAGTAAAAACGCCGCAGATATCGTTTATGCTCCCGATGTTCGATTACGGCCTCGTCGCGACTCAGCTGCGCGAAATATACTCAAAGCTCTACGGCAAGGGAATATATAAAGAGCTCTGGTTCAACTGGAAGGGCAAGCCGCTTATAGTCGGCTGTCCTATTGAGCTTGACAAAAAGAACGCGACGGACAAAGCGATACTCGACCTTTTCAACTTCCGCGTTATAAACCACTCGCAGTCCTCAGACAACGTGCAGGTGCAGGACGAGAACGGCGAGCCGCTCGTTATGGGCGCGATACAGCAGGAGGTAAAGCGCAAATATCAGCTCTGGAACTGGATATCCGTATATCCCCAGCTCGTCAACAAAAACAAGGACGGCACGCCGGAGCAGGTCGCCGTCGCGATAGCGCACAACTGGTGCAAGGAAACGCATCTCACGGCGATGAACAACCCGAAATTCCAGGTCTTCGGCAGACATTACGACCCGAAAAACGAAAAGGTCGACGAACGCGAGAACGCGAAGCTTTACGGCAAGTATTTTGAAACTCAATGGGAATACGCGCTCGATATCGACCCCGAATTCATATGGGTCACGGGCTGGAACGAATGGGTCGCCGGGCGTTTTGAGGATTTCTGGGGCGTTAAAAACGCTTTCCCGGACAATTTCAGCGACGAATACAGCCGCGATATAGAGCCGTCGAAGGGCGATCTTAAAGACCACTATTACTATCAGCTCGTAAATTACATAAGAAAATACAAGGGCGTATCGGCGCTGCCCGCCGTCGACGAGCCGGTCACGGTCGATATAAAGACCGGCGACGGCTGGGACAGGGTGACGCGCGTATACGAAACGTACGGCGGCGACACGTTCGACCGCCAGTCGCCCGGCTACGTCAACAACGCGACGATGAAGCTTTACCGCTATTCGAACAAGACCGGCAGAAACGACATAGTTTTATCGAAGGCGACGTACGACGCGGAAAACGTTTATTTTATGGCTGAAACGAAAAACGAACTCACGCCGTACACCGATCCCGCGTGGATGAGGCTTCTGATCGAGGTCGAAAAAGCGGACGGAAACGAAGTCAAAGCCGACAGCTGGGAGAGCTTTCAGTATATAATAAACAGAAACGCGCCGAAGGACGGCGAGCATACCGCGCTTGAAAGATCGAAGGGCGGCTGGGAATGGGAAAACGCGGGAGAGGTAAGCTATAACGCGAGCGGCAACCGCTTGCAGATAGCCGTGCCGCGCGCGCTTCTCGGGCTTGACGGCTGCAAATCGTTCACACTCAACTTCAAATGGTCGGACAATATGCAGAACGACGGCGATATACTCGACTTTTACGAAAACGGCGACGCCGCGCCCGAGGGCAGATACAAATATCAGCTCTCCGTCGTAAACTCGCCCGACAAGGCGGCGGCAGCGGAGACCGACGCGAAAACGGACGCGCCGCAAACGACTGATACAGAAGCGGCGGAAACGTACGACGGTGAAAAATCAAGCAAAATAACCATGGTCGCGGCTATCGGCGGCGCGGCTCTCGCCGTCGGCGGGGGTTTGGCGGCGGCGGTCGTCATAAAGAAAAAGAAAGAGCGTAAATGATGAAAAGTATCAAAAAAGCAATATCGACCGCGCTTTGCGCCTTGTTTGTATCGCTCGGGATAATTTCTGCGGGCGCCTTTCCATCGACTGCGGCGGGACTGCCCGCAAAATTTCAGCCGGATATAAAAACGCCGGTGCTCGATCAGAAAAACAATCCGCTTTGCTGGGCTTACTCCGGCTCGGACCTTTTGAGCATAAACGCGATAAAAAACGGTTACGCCAAAAACGGCGCGTCCGTATTCTCAGCGCCGATAATGGCGCGCGCGGAATTTGACGGAAACGAGCACAGATACACGAGATACGCGTGGTACAAATCTTACGGCGGCTTCGATTACGCGCTTATGGCGGGCACGACCGGCAAGGGGCTCGCCCGCGCCGACGATTATAAAACGGTGAACAGCGCCGACGCCGCGCCGGTTTCGGCGCTTTATCCCGGCGTCGCGTATATAGATAATATAAGAACGCTCGACGCCGACGAAATATCGAAAAAAGAGCGCACGGAGATTATAAAGCGCTGGATATACGAATACGGAGCGGTCAGCGCCGCCGTGTTTGTCGGCGATTACAACAGCGTCACCGGCGTTGCGCGTATTCTCCCGTACGACAACACGAAGCCGTCGCACGCAATACTCCTCGTCGGCTGGGACGATACTAAATTCACCGACACCGGAACGGGCGCGTTCCTCCTCAAAAACTCCTGGGGCGAAAAATGGGGCAGCGGCGGTTACGCGTGGGTATCGTACAACTCCGATTTCGGCAGGACGATGCACGCCGCAAGCGTCGTCGTGGATCCCGACGCTCGCGTTTTGTCACACACGGAGATAATTTATCTGTCGGGCAGCAGCGCGAGCGAAAAGGACGGCAAATACGGCGCGGTAAACGTGTTTGACGTAAAAGAAAAAATGACGCTTGAATACGCGGGAACGTACACAAACGGACCCGATACGGAATTCGAGGTCGATATCTGGGTAAATCTTTCAAACGTATCCGGCGTGACGAACAAGACCCCTGACGCGAAGGCGAAGCTGAGCGCGGGCGAAGCGGGCTTTTACACGCTGAAGCTCGACCGGAAGCTCGAAGTAAAGCCGGGCGACAAAGTAACGGCGCTTTACCTTACGAAATACGACGGAAAATACCGCACTTATTCCGAGTATTCGGACCCGGATTTTGAAATGGCTGTGACTCAGGCGAAGCCGGGTCAGAGCTATACGCTTTCGGGCGGCGAGCTTAAAGAGCGCAATTATAACTTTATCGGCACGGTCATAGGCTTTACCGAGCATAAGGAGCCGCCCGTTACGGAGGCGGAAACGACAGAAAAGGCAACGGAGCCTGAAACAACTGTTCCCCGTACGGAAACGGAGGAGCAGACGGAGCCGGAGCCCGTCACCGCCGTAACGGAAACAGACCCCGGCGTGATCATAATCCCCGTAACGGAGGAAAGCGGGCCGGATGAGACCGCGGAGACGGAAACGGCCGCCGCGGAAACGGAGGCTGAGACGGCGACCGCCGCGCAGCCGGAGGAAACCATTGATACCGGAGCTTTGTTCAACGGTGTAAAAAAGGTGATAAAAACCGTTCTGATAATCGCCACCGCAGTCGTGATACTGTTTATTATCCTCGTACTCGCGCTTATCGCGGCGTCAAAGCGGAAAAAGGTGTAAAACCGTAAATCAGGATCGAAAAAGGGGCTGTCGCATTTGCGGCAGCCTTAATGATTTGCGTCTTTAATGCAAATCAATTCATGACGGTACGACCGTCAATTCATGACGCTTTGCGTCTGAATTGTTCGTATCGAACATGAATTGAGCCTTACGGCTCATGAATTGTCCCTTAAAGGACATTAAAGAGGTTGTCACTTAATGCGACAGCCCCTTTTGCTTTATTCCTGAACGTACGCCTCGCCGTCGTATATCGCGGCCTCGCGCAGTCCCACGGGATCAGTTACGGTATTGTTTTTGTCTGCCGTACCTCTGTACTCCACCATAACCGCGTCGCCGACGGACAGCTTTTTCGGGAATTCGAGCCCGCGGCGCACGCGTATATCGTCCGTTTTCACCTTATAGACTTCGCCGTCAGCCGCGTTTTTGCATAAGACCGTGTCGTCTATCAGAACGTAGTCTTTGCCGATCTCCTTTATAATGCCCGCAACGCTCTTGTAATAAAACTCGCGCTCCGTCTCTGTACCGTGCTCCTTCGCGTATTTTATTATCTTTTCCGCGGCTTCTTTTCCGATATCGAAAATAAAGCCGTATTCCATAATATTCGTTTCTATAAAGCCGGTATCGTAAACCTCAAACGATTTTTTGTATACGCCGAGCGCTCCGCTCGTAACGGAAAACGTCACTCTGCCGCCCGCGGGCGAGCCGACGCTCTTTACGGAGCACGGCGCGTTCTTACATTCCGCAAGCACGCTTTTTATATACGCGTCGGAGGTGAGCTCGTACCATTTGTCATCGATCCTGTACGAATCCTCGCCGAAGGCGTATTTGCCGAGCACAAGATTTTTGTCGAGCGCGAGCTTATCGTAAAATTCGCCCCACGTTTTCGGGGATTCCGCCTCATAGCGTCTGTAAACGACGTTGTCCTCCCCGACCTTTACCGCGATCAGCAGTTTTTCGTTCACGCCTTTTATTTTGCTCGCCGCGAGCTTTGCCCTGTACTCCTTTTCGGCGTACACGTCGTAACCCTTGCCCTCGCACTCGCCGAGCGGACCTTCAAGCAAAGCCGGATCGATCTTACAGTCCCTTGCGACGTACATATCGCCGCCGAGAAACACGACCGCGTTTTTTTCGGCTTCGGTCATATATTCCCACGGGAACACGACCGCGTTTTCCGCGGCGATATAAGTCTTGCCGTACTCCTTCGACTTTTCTTCGGCAGGCGCTTCTTTTTTCAACGCCATAGGCAGCGCAAAAGCGGCGGCGACGGCGGCGAGCGCCGCGGCGGCGGCTATGAAAATAAACGGCTTTTTTGATTTTTGTTTTGTTTCGCTTTGCTGCAGATCATGATCGTCCGTCTCTCCGATCGCTTTATACAGATCTTTTTCATCCATTGTAAAACCCCTCCTTTATAAGAAGCTTTTTCAGTTTTTTCCGCGTTCTCGACAAGATCACGCGGACGTTTTCCTCCGTCAGACCGTACTTTTCCGCAATTTCCGGAGCAGGCTCCGTGTAAAAATATCTGCGTACGAAAACATTCCTCTCGCGGACAGGCAGACCCTTTACAAAGCCGCGTATGCATTCGCCGAGCTCTTTTGAAAAATACTCGTCTTCGGTCCCGCCTCCGCCGACGCACTCCGCCAGCTCGTCGAGAACGAGCGCGCATTCTCCGCCGCCGCGCTTTTCCGCGGTGTTTTCGTTATAGCGGTTAAAGGCGATATTGCGCGTTATCCGCGCCATATACAGCATAAGCGACGCCGGCTTTTCCGGCGGCACGGAGCGCCATACCCGAAGGAGCGCGTCGTTTACGCACTCCTCCGCGTCCTGTCTGTTCCGCAAAACGTTTTCCGCGATTTTAAGACAGTACGCGCCGTATTTTTCATTCAGCGCCGCAAGCGCCGAGCCGTCGCGTGAAAACAGAAGCTCCGTTATCCGGTTGTCGTCCATACGTTTTCCTCCTTCCGCACGGTCTTTCAAGGTACCTTTACCATATAAGACAGTAAAAAAACCGAAACGTTACAACGGATTTTAAAAAAACCGGCTGAAAATCCGATCAGCCGGTCATATTTTACTTATGAGCGTTTAAAACGTCAGTCCTCGTCGGTCGGGCCTTCGTCGTCCTCGATGTACGAGAACTCCTCGTTGCAGGCGGGACAGATAAGGTGAGCGTAGTCGACCGTCGGCGGAACGCAGATGGTCTCGCCGCAGTTGGGACATTCGATCTCTATAACGTCGTCGTCATAGTCCTCGTCGTCCTCGTCGTCAAAATCCTCGTCATCATCCTCGTCGTCGTAGTCCTCATCGTCGTCCTCGTCGTCGCCGTAGAGGTACTCCTCCACGTCGCCCAGATCCTCGTCAAGCTCCTCAACGTAGTCGTTCAAACGGTCGCACTCGTCCTCAAGCGCGGTAACGCTGTCGGTCACGTCCTCCAGCATATTTATTATCTCATGCAGAAGCTTGCCCTCGTCGCTCTCGCTGCTTATTTTGAGCCCCTCCGCAAGACCCTTGAGATACGCTGCTCTTTCACCTAACGTCATGGCAGTTTTCCTCCTTCTTTTATAAATAATTACTGTTTTGCTCTTTCAAGATATTCGCCCGTTCTGGTGTCGATCCTCAGTACGTCGCCCTCGTTGATGAAAAGCGGTACCTTGATCGTCGCGCCGGTCTCGAGCGTGGCGGGCTTTGTCGTGCCGGTGGCGGTGTCGCCCTTGAAGCCCGGCTCGGTCTCCGTAACGGTAAGCTCAACGAACATCGGCGGCTCGACCGCGAAAACGTTGCCCTTGTACGATACGATCCTGCATATCATTTCTTCTTTTACGAACTTGAAGTTGTCCGAAAGCTTATCGGCGTCAAGCGGTATAAGCTCATATGTATCGAGGTCCATGAAATAATACAGACCGCCGTCGTTATACGAATACTGCATATCCTTTCTCTCAACGACAGCCTCTTCAAACTTGTCTGTCGGGGAGAACGAACGTTCTATCACGGCGCCCGTGATAACGTTCTTCATCTTTGTGCGGACGAAAGCCGCGCCTTTTCCGGGTTTAACGTGCTGGAACTCGACTATCTGCATTACCTGTCCGTCAAGCTCGAACGTTTTTCCGTTTCTGAAATCTCCTGCCATCAACATAATGTTTTCCTCCGTAACAATTCTCTTTTATCTGTTATATAATACAATGGATAATAGGCGTTTTTCAATACAAAATATAAAATAAATTTTGAATTTAAATTTCAATAAGCTCTTTCGGCGAGGCTGAAATGTCGCGGCAGCCGTCTTCATAGTGCAAAACCATATCTTCTATGCGGCATCCGTATTTCCCGAACAGATATATGCCCGGCTCGATAGTTATTACGTGACCCTTGCTCAGCTTCGCCGTCGATCTGGAGCTTACCGACGGAGCCTCGTGTATATACAGACCAACGCCGTGGCCCAGGCTGTGGCCGAAAGCGCCCGCGTAATCCTTGTCGATTATATCGCGCGCGGTTTTGTCAAGCTCGCCGAGATCCGCACCCGGCACCGCGCGGTCGAGCGCCGCCTGCTGAGCCAGCTTTACCGTGTTGTACAGCTTTTTCATATCTTCGTCGGCTTTGCCCACGACGACCGTCCTCGTCATATCGGAGCGGTAGCCGTTGAACGTCGCGCCGTAGTCCATCGTAAGAAAGCCCTTCTGCACCTTTACGTCGCGCGGGACGCCGTGCGGCATTGACGAAGCCGTGCCGGATACGGCGATAGTCTCGAACGCCGCGCTCTCCGCGCCGTGCGTCCTCATAAACACCTCAAGCTCTATCGCGACTTCCTTTTCAGTTTTGTCGGTGGAGATGAAGCCGAGAATATGCTCGAAAGCCTTGTCGGCTATGCTCTGCGCCTTTACTATGCAGTCAAGCTCGTCCTTGTCCTTGAATTCGCGGAGCTTGTCCACCGCGCCGCCTATCGGCACGAATTCCACCTCCGGGAACTGCTCCTTGAATCTTGCAAGCTCTGCGACGGTGACGCAGAGATCCTCAAAGCCGACGGCTTTTACGTTAAGGCTCGTGAACAGCTCCTTCAGAACGCCGCTCTTCAGCTCGACCTTTACCGTTCCCTCAGACGCCTGCGCCGCCTCGATATAGCGCGAATCCGTTATAAGATACGTTTTGTCCGGCGTTACGAACGCGTAACCGTCCGTATAAGCGAACGCCGTTGCGTAATATTCGTTTACCTCGCTCGTAAGCAGTATGCCGTCGCATCCCGACGGGATGACGCTTTTTATTTTTTCGAATTTTCCCTTCATATCATATACCTGTCTTTTATTTTTTTACTATTTTAGCACAAACGCGTAAATTTGTCAATATTATGAGATAAGAAAATGCCTTTATAAACGCCGTTTCGCGGCGTTGTACGCTGAAATTTGCCCGTATTCGCAAAAGCGAACGCATCGGGAAAATACAAACGCCGGTCGTCCGCAGGGACGGCCGGCGCGTTTTATGCTTTAAAACAGTCCGTGGATTGTGCCGTCGTCGTCGACGTCTATCCTCTCCGCCGCGGGAGATTTGGGAAGTCCCGGCATCGTGAGTATGTCGCCCGTCAGAACGACCACGAAGCCCGCGCCGGCTGAAACCTTGACGTTTTTGACCGTGACGGTGAAGTTTTCGGGAGCGCCGAGCAGCTTGGGATCGTCGGAAAAGCTGTACTGCGTTTTTGCGATACATACGGGAACGTTACCGAAGCCGAGCTTTTCAAGCTGTTCTATCTGCTTCTGCGCGGCGGGCAGTACGTTTACGCCCGCGCCGCCGTAGACTTTTTTCACTATCGCTTCTATTTTCTCTTTTATACTCATATCGAGGCTGTACGAGAAGCGGAAATCGGGCTTTTCCTCCTCGCAGAGCCTTACGACCTCGCGGGCGAGCTCCTCTCCGCCCTTGCCGCCTTCCGCCCACACGGTGGAAAGCCTTACGTTCACGCCGAGCTCTTTACACTTCTTTATAATGAATTCGATCTCGTTATCCGTGTCGGTCGGGAAGCGGTTTACCGCCACGACGCAGGGCAGACCGTATACGTTCTTTATATTCGACACGTGGCGCAGAAGGTTCGGTATCCCCTTTTCAAGCGCCGCAAGATCCTC
The DNA here is from genome assembly GCA_902784545.1 of uncultured Ruminococcus sp. Taxonomy (GTDB): domain Bacteria; phylum Bacillota; class Clostridia; order Oscillospirales; family CAG-272; genus UBA1248. The sequence continues at coordinate 9,316 of CACZVC010000125.1, forward strand.
GTTTCCGAGCTCCGTTTTGGCGAGGCCGCCGTGCATTTTCAAAGCTCTGACCGTTGCGACTATGACCACCGCGTCGGGTTTCAGTCCCGCGGCTCTGCACTTTATGTCAAGGAATTTTTCCGCGCCGAGGTCCGCGCCGAAGCCGGCCTCCGTGACCGTGTAATCGGCAAGTTTGAGCGCAAGCTTCGTCGCCTGCACGGAGTTGCAGCCGTGGGCGATGTTCGCGAACGGACCGCCGTGTACGAACGCGGGCGTGCCCTCGAGCGTCTGCACCAGATTCGGCTTCAAAGCGTCCTTCAGAAGCGCCGTCATCGCTCCGACGGCTTTCAGATCCGCCGCGGTTACGGGCTTGTCGTCGAAGGTGTAGCCGACGATCATACGCGAAAGCCTCGCTTTAAGATCGGCTATCGAATCGGACAGGCAGAACACCGCCATTATTTCCGACGCGACGGTTATATCGTAGCCGTCCTCACGCGGGACGCCGTTGGCTTTGCCGCCCATACCGTCAACGATGAAACGGAGCTGTCTGTCGTTCATATCTACGCAGCGGCGCCACGTTATTTTGCGCACGTCGATACCGAGCGCGTTGCCCTGCTGTATGTGGTTGTCGAGCATCGCGGCGAGCAGATTGTTGGCGGCGCCGATAGCGTGGAAGTCGCCCGTGAAATGCAGATTTATGTCCTCCATGGGCACTACCTGCGCGTAACCGCCGCCGGCGGCTCCGCCCTTTACGCCGAAAACGGGACCGAGCGACGGCTCTCTCAAAGCGACGTTCACTTTCTTGCCGAGACGGGCAAGACCGTCCGACAGACCTATCGTCGTCGTCGTTTTGCCTTCGCCCGCGGGCGTCGGGGTTATCGCCGTCACAAGTATAAGCTTGCCGTTTTTCTCTTTTCCTTCCGCGGCTTTCGGGTCGATCTTCGCTTTGTATCTTCCGTACGGCTCGACGAATTTTTCGTCAATGCCCGCTTTTTCGGCTATTTCACCGATCGGCCGGAGCCTGCATCTCTGCGCTATTTCGATATCGGATAAGTACGCCATGATAAAATCCTCCGTTATTTAATAAATCGGATAACGCGCGCAAAGCTCCGCGACGCGCTCCGTTACGCTGTCTTTGTTTTTGTCGAAATCCTCGGTTATATCGGCTATCATATCGGCTATGAGCTTCATTTCCGGCTCCTTGAAGCCTCTCGTCGTTACGGCGGGCGTGCCTACGCGCAGACCGCTTGTGACGAACGGGCTCGCCGGGTCGTTCGGTATCGTGTTTTTGTTCGCGGTTATATGCACCTCGTCGAGGCGGCGCTCAAGCTCCTTGCCGGAAATGCCGGCGTTCGTCAGCTTTATGAGCATAAGATGATTGTCCGTTCCGCCGGAGACTATCTCCATTCCGCGGGCTTTCAGTCCCTCGCAGAGCACGGCGGCGTTTTTGACGATCTGACGGCCGTATTCCTTGAATTCATCCGTCATCGCCTCGCCGAGCGCCACGGCTTTCGCGGCTATGATATGCATAAGCGGACCGCCCTGCGTGCCGGGGAATATCGCCTTGTCTATCTGCTTTGCAAATTCTTCCTTGCAGAGTATCATGCCGCCGCGCGGGCCGCGGAGCGTTTTATGCGTCGTTGTCGTAACGACGTGCGCGTACGGTACGGGCGACGGATGAACGCCCGCCGCGACGAGACCGGCAATGTGCGCCATATCTACCATGAGATACGCGCCGACCTCGTCGGCTATCTCGCGGCAGCGCTTGAAGTCGATTATCCTCGAATAAGCGGAGGCGCCCACGACGATCAGCTTCGGGCGGCATTCCTTCGCGAGCCGCTCCATCTCGTCGTAATCTATCATTTCAGTCGTTTTGTCAACGCCGTAGGGGACTATGTGAAAGTATTTTCCGGAAATGTTGACGGG
>CACZVC010000126.1 GCA_902784545.1 uncultured Ruminococcus sp.
AGCGAGGCGGAATGCGGCTCGTCCCTGCTTTTGCAGAAATGCTCGCACGACCTCGACCTCATCTGCTGGTTCAACAGCTCCACCCTGCCCGATACCGTTTTCAGCAGCGGCGGAAGGGACTTCATAACGCCCGAAAACGCGCCCGAGGGCTCCGGCACGCGCTGTCTTGTCGACTGCCCGGCGCACGTCCGCGAAAAATGCATATACGACGCAAAGCCGCTTTATCTCGACAACTGCCTTTTGCCGTGGTATCCGTGGCAATGCACGGGCAAGGATTACCGCGAGATAACGTATGAGGAGAAGCTGGAATCGCTTAAAACGTACAACCCGCACGGTCTGTGCGCGTATAAGGTCGGCGGCGATCTTGTGGACCACCAGACGGTGAACGTGAGATTCAAAAACGGCTCTTACGCCACGCACACCGTAACGCTCGGCTCCTTCCGCGACGGACGCGATATTTTCGTCGCCGGTACGCTCGGCGAAGTCGGCGGCAGAGCCGACGAGGGAAAACTGACCGTCTGTCATTACGACAGAAAAACGTCGTGGTACAACAGCCGCGTAATAGATATAAACGACGATAAGGACAGCGAGGGCTCGCATTACGGCGGCGACAGAGGTCTCGTCCGCGATTTCGTAAACACGGTCTCGGGCGGCGAGCTTTCGGTCTCCGCGACGACCATCGACGATTCGGTGAACGGTCAGCTTCTCGTTTTCCGCGCGGATGAATCTCTCAAAAAGGGCGTTCCGGTAAAATTCAGAGATTGAAACTTGATTAAAGCGTAAAATAAAAGGGCGAACGGAATGAGATACAAAGCGTTAAAACAGTATCACGGCACGCCGGTAAGCAAAAAGCTGGCGTCGAATTTCATCGAGCTCGGGTACGGACTTCAGACGGACGGCATGGCGTCGGAAATGTTTTTCAACCGCAGCTTCGAGCCGTTTTATCCGTACAGGATGATAAACAAGCTCTGGTTCGATCTGCTCGACGACGAAAACGACCTCTCCTCGCGCTGTGAGACAGACTGGCGCAAATTCGACTGGTGTCACAGCGGTTACGAGCATAACGCGTGGTTCGCGTTCCCCGGCACGGCGGGCTATCAGCCGATAAAGGACGATTCGACGTTCATCATAAACGATTCGCCTTCGGCGGACGTTCATATAGAGCTTATTCCCGACTGTCATCACGGTAAATACGCCGTGCGCGTCGTAAACAACGCGGAGACCGGCGGCCTCGCACAGGACGGCAAATACTGCTTCACCGGCGTTAAATACAATTTCTCCGGCGACGTGAGAAAAGTATCGGGCGGCGGCGTTCTGAAAATCGCGCTTTACCGTGAAAACACGGTAACCGATCCGGTCTGCGCGGTCGAGGTGCCGGACGCGTCCTGCGGATATACAAGGATAAAAGCGGTTCTGTCCGTGCCGGAGGAGGGAAGATATACGTTTGCGCTCCTCACCCCGAAGGGCTCGGAATACGTCTGCGACGATTTTTCGCTTCAGCCGGACGACGCTGTGCGCGGCTTCAAAAAAAGCGCGGTGGAAGCCGGAAAATACGTATCGCCCAAGGTAATGCGCTGGCCGGGCGGCTGCTTCGCGTCGTTTTACGACTGGCGCGACGGCGTGGGCGACGTCCGCGTGCCGGCTTATTCATATTTCTGGGGCGGGTATCAGTATAACGACATAGGCACAGACGAGCTCGCCTCCTACGCCGAAGCCGTCGGCGGCGAGTCGATGGTATGCGTAAACATGTATCATCCGTACAAGCGGTATTACGAGTTTGTGCCGTCAGAGTCAAAGGGCGGCGACCCGAACGATAAAACGCTTCACGGGGCGCTTCACGACCGTGATCTGCCGCAGTTTACCGATAAGGAGCGCGGCGCGGAAAACGCCGCCGCGTGGGTCGAATACTGCAACGGCGACCTGACGACAGAGGGCGGCAGAGCCAGGGCGAAAAACGGCAGGGAAAAGCCGTATAACATAAAATACTGGGAAATGGATAACGAATATCACCGCTGGTTCGAAGATGAGGAATACGCGGAAACGTGCGTTATGTACTCAAAAGCGATGAAAGCCGTCGACCCGTCTATTAAGATCGGTATGATCTCGTACTGCGCCGGGCTCGATACGCTTAAAAAAATGGTCGATATCGCCGGCGGCGACATAGACTTTTTAGCCGACCGCGGCTTTGACGAAGAAGACCTTGAAAACAAGCTCGCTGTAATAAGGGAATATAACGAAAAGCACGGTACGGAAATTAAATACTGCAACACCGAATGGCTGCCGCTCAACGGCGCGGACGTTTACAATATGACGCCGCGCTCCGTCACAAAGGCGACAAAAAGCTATCTTTTCAGCAAATGGTCGTACGCGCTCGACGCCGCCGCGACGCTTATGATGTGGCAGAGGCACGGCGATATAGTCGATTTCGTAAACTTCAACAACCTTGCGAACACGCACGCGCAGTCGGTTATCGAAACGCCGAAGGAATGCGCGTTCGTGACCGCCGCGGGTATGATAATGCACAGATTTGCGAATACGAAAGCGCACAGGACTCTCGTGATAGAGGGACACCGCCCGAAGCGCACGGACGCGGTGCATTTACAGCTTTCGGAGACGGAGGACGGCGGCGCGCTTGCGCTCAACGTCCTGAACCGCTCGGAGAACGACGGCGGGGCGGAGCTCGATCTGTCGGACTTTGACGTAACGGACGGAGTATATAAAGGCGTTATGATATACGCTGACAGTCTTATATCCATGAACAGACAGAACGACCGACAGATAAAAGAGTGTGAATGCGATATCGTGATAAAGGATAAGACCGCGATAATAAAAGCGAAAAAACTGTCCTTTGCCGAATACGTTATACCGCTGAATAAACGTATTTTAGTCCCGAAAACATAATTGTTAACATTATATGAGGGAAAAATTAAAACAACTCCCTTATAATGAAAATACATAAGGTTGTTTTGCGCGTATTTGAATCTTTTTCGTTACGTTCGCGTCCGTTCTTTAAAAGTCCGGATCCGACGGATTAAAAAAACGCAAAAAACCGTTTGCTTTGATTCATTTTGTGTTTTAAATAAATTGAAACAGGAGGAATAAACAAAATGAAAAAATTTGCAGCAGCCGCGATAGCTCTCGTTATGATCGTCGCGGTTTTCGCGATCGGCGTCAACGCCGAGGAACCGAGCGTACAGCAGCCGTGGTATGACGTTGTCAATACCAATGGCGACACGTTCCAGTTTGTCGGCTGGGCGATCATCGCCGGCGACGATACGCTTGTTGATTTCGGCTACCGTATCGACGACAACGAACCCGTTTTCGGCTTTTTACAGGAAAGGTCGCAGGAGATCGTCAACGTTATGAACTCCGATCCCGCCAAAACGAACGGCTTCAACATCAGCATAGACGCCGCTGAAGTTCCCGCGGGCGAGCATACGATCCACGTAGTCGTCAAAACTTCCGGCGGCGCGGTCCTCGACGTAAACCATCAGGACGGCGGAGACGGATATAAGGTCGTCGGCAAAGGCGCTCCCACAGCTCCCGAGCAGGGCGGCGAGACTCCCGTCAACCCCGGTACCGCGGACGCTTCCGTTATAGCCATAGCGGCTGTCGCGTGCGTGGCTCTTGCCGGCGTTGTCATCGCAAAGAAAGTCAGATAAAACGCTGATATTTTACAAAAGACCGCGTCAACGCGGTCTTTTGTAAATCCATTGAATACGGTACGGGAAAGGAACAATGATATGAGGATAATACACAACAAAGGCGTATGCGACCCACACGTCCATATTTTCAACGGGAAAGCGTATATGTTTTCCACGCACGACAGAGGTCCCGATCAGCCGATTTTCAGAATGGACGACTGGCGCGTATTTTCATCAGACGATCTGCTCAACTGGAAACACGAATACACGCTTCGTCCCGAAGACACGTTTTTAGGCAAATGCGAGGAGTGCTACGCGACAGACGCCGCTGAACGCAACGGAAAATACTATATGTATTTTTCGCATCAGCAATACTGCATCGGCGTCGCCGTGAGCGAAAACGGACCGGGCGGACCGTATAAAGACGCTCTCGGAAAGCCTCTTATACCGAAAGGCATGGTCGACACCGCCTGCTATGACCCGACCGTATTCATCGACGACGACGAGGCGAAAACCCCGTATATAATGTTCGGATTCACGTGCATCGGAAAAAAATACTACGTGGCGAGACTGAACGAGGATATGATCTCGCTTGCCGAGCCTCCGAGACCTGTCGACGTCATACCGAACTGGGACAGCGACGCCTGCTGGATAGAAAAACATAACGGTGTGTACTATCTGACCACTCACGAGGCGCGTTTCGCCACGTCGAAAAGCATTTACGGCCCTTATACTTATCACGGAAAATTCATGTATGACTATACCGTGGACCACGGCACGTTTTTCACATATCACAATCAGAAATATTTCACCTACGGTGTACCGGAAAATTTAGGCGACGAGAAGATCGACCCTTATTACAGAACGACGAAAATAGTTTACGCCCATTTCAAAGACGACGGCAGTATCGTCACCGACGATTTCATAAAGATACACGGCGTCGGTCAGTACGACGCGAACTGGGACGTTATAAAAGGCGAATGGTATTTCGCCGCCTCGGACGGCGTTTATAAAAAGGAATGCGGCGACGGCTTTGAAATGCGCGGAATCAGAAACGGCTCGTATTTATACTATCAGAACGTGAACCGTATGCGGCAGAACGCGCCGATAGAGGTCACGGTATCAAACGGCAATAAGGAAGAGGCGACAGTGGAGATACGCGAAAACAGTCCTTTCGGAAATATGCTCGGCGTTTTAAAGGTCGGCTGTACCGGCGGCTTCGACGTTTATAAAACGTTCTGCTTCGAGCTTGAAAACACGTACGGCACGCATAACCTCTGCTTCGTTTTCAGGGGAGAGGCCGAGGAGCCGCTGAGATTCAAAAGCTTCTGTTTTACGAAGATCAGACCGTAAGCGCGGTTTTCGGGAACAAAACCGGCGCTTTTACTAAAAAAACGCATAAAACCGCCAAACCGGAGACGGGACAAAAAAGCCCGCTCCGGTTTTTTGCGTTACGGAATATATAATCTGAATTTTAATGTTTATATGAATTTGAGTAAAATATTCTTATTTATATTGACTTTTGTCGTTCATTGTGATATACTTACTATCATAATAGACTCTTTATCATTCAGCAGGGGGAAAAACTTATGAGAAATCTTGAAAAAGATGAGATCGAAATGACGTCAAAGCGCGAAACGATGCTTGCCGAGGGCTTTCGTTTGTTTGCGGAGAAGGGCATCGAGCCCGTGACGATGCAGGAGGTCGCGGACGCCTGCCGTCTCGGTATCGCCACGCTTTACCGCTATTACAATACAAAGCTCGCGCTCGTTATCGCCATCGGCGTGCGGCAATGGAAGGACTACGGGGAATACGTAAACGAACAGCGCAAGCAGCGCCGCGCGGATGAAATGACCGCCGCCCGGGAGCTTGATTTTTATCTCGATTTTTATATCGATCTTTACAGAAACCATAAAGATATGCTGCGTTTCAACCAGGATTTCAACAACTACGTTCAGCACGAGGGCGCAACGGCGGAACAGCTTTTACCGTATATGGAATCCATAAACGTTTTTGCCGGTATGTTCAGCGAACTGTTTGAAAAGGGAAAAAAGGACGGTACGATAAGGACCGCTCTTCCGAAGGAAAAAATGTTCGCCGCAACAAGCCATATAATGCTCGCCGTGGCGGTCAGGTACGCTCAGGGACTTCTGCTTTCCGGCGATAACGAGGTCGATATGACGAACGAGATAATGCTGGTAAAGCGTATGATCCTGAACGAATTCGTCGTCTGACGCCGCGCCGCTTTTATTCCCGGCGGATATCGCGTGTTTGTATATAAAATTTATAAATTAAACTATCCTTTAAGAGGAGGATAATATGAAATCGAACGTTTTAAGAAAAGCGGGTATATCTTCCGCGGCAAAGCGTCTGCTTGCCGTACTGCTTTGCGTCGCTCTTTTGTACCCGATGATACCGGCGGTACAGGCGGCCAATGAGGATACGCCCATAAGCGAACGGGTAAACGAAATACCTGATGTGGACATCCCGGTCCAATACAGCTATGAGGAGCATCAGATCAGGTTTGTCGACGCCCTCAACACCCACGGGGACAACCCGACCGGCACACCGACCGTGACGGTCACCTTCCGGGAAGCTTTCGTAGATCTGGTCGACGTCACCGGCGCTGTGATGAGCCATCCCGTGGGGAACATGACCCGCTATTTCACGGTGCTGACCGCGGGCGACATTTACACCTCTCAGATGTACGATTCCACCATCCATAAATGGACGGACATCAACATTGACACCACACAGTCCGCCGATTCATGGATCCGTGATTACGGCATGGACGTCTATCTTGTCGGGTTCGGCATGACCGTTGAAGGGGACACGCTGAATCAGCTGGGCGAGGTCCACGAGCATTACGAGCATCCCGCCAAGGGTATCCGTAACATCACCGTAAACGGCAGCCATGTCAACGTGTATCTGGTGGGCTGCAGCGTGGGCACCGTCAAGACCAAACAGTACGACGGGTACAGCTATACCTTCTACGATCCCTACACGGCCGACTCCGCCCGCTGCACCTTCCGGGTCTGCGGTCTTGACAACCATATCTATATGGACAACGGGACAAACGCCGAGGTGGCGGGACGTGTGGGCTGCCGTGTTCAGGTAGACGGCTCTCTTCCGGAAGGGTACTATTACAATCCGGAGGACGGATATCTGCAAGACAGCAACAGAAAGTACGGTACGCCGGATGAACTCAGGAATACCGCGGAGCTTTCCAACCTGCGGAT
>CACZVC010000127.1 GCA_902784545.1 uncultured Ruminococcus sp.
ATTCGGATAAGGATAGTAAACTTCGTATTTTACGCTTTTTGTCGCGTGTACTTTGCCCGTCCTGTCGACGAGCGAACCCTTGCACGAGCTTGTGCCTAAATCCAAACCTATATAATAATTCATATATTTCCTCCGATCATTCGTAAAATCTGATCTCCAAAATTCCTATAAACGTTCCCGCGGGGTTGTGTACGGCGAGCCATACGTCGCCCTTGTAATCAACGCCCGAAAGATCGACCGCGGCGTCGCGCTTGCCGGTCGCCCACATCCTGTCGGAGAAAACCATATCGGTATGCGCTATATCGCCCGTGAAGTTATCGTTCTCATCTACTCCGTACGTTGAATTCTCGCTTTTAAGGCCTATCGCCAAAGACGACGACGATTCAAACCTTTCTTTCGTTATATCGCTTCCGTCGCAGCAGTACGTTATTTCCACCCTTGAATATTTTGAAAGGTCGACGTTTCCGAGATACGCCGTATAGCCTATCTGCAAATATATATACGGATCGTAAATACCCGCCGGCGCGCCGTCCTCGCTGTACGCCTTCTGATCCTTCATCGTCGAAAAGTCGACGGTCCACGCGGGCAGCTCGACGACAGGCACGTCGGTCGTGATATACCTGAACTCCCAGTCGCCCGAAAGCGAAAGAGAGGGCTTTTCGCCGCTGCATTCCGCGTATTCGATGCGTATCGCGTGCAGACCTTTTTCAAGTATAACGCTTCCTTTCGCCGTTTTGTTATGATCCTTCGCCTTCGGATCGTACGAGCCGTCGGCGGTCAGTCTGCCGTCGATATACAGCTTCGCGCCGCCGTTGTACGTTATTTCAAAATCGTATTTTCCGCTCTCGCCGGCGGAAATGAAGCCGGTAAACACCGCGGCGGTATTTCCGCTCTGCGGCAGATCCTCCGCCGTAACGCCTCCGACGCGGGCGCCGCCCGTGAACAGAGATTCGATAAGCCTGAAATCGGGCTGCGCGGGATAGTTTTCCGGCAGATCGTAAACGGACATGACAAGACCGCTGCCGAGCGTATCCTCCTCCGCCGCCGCCGCGCGCATACCGGTTATTTTTCCCTCGCTTCTTGCGGGAAGCACGTTTTCGGTCTTTCCCGTGTAGGCGATCTTCAGGTCGGCGGCGTAGCTGTTCCTGCGCTCCGGCGCGCTGTCGCCCGTGGTGAACCACGATTCAAGGTCGTATATATCGGTCACGTTGTCGAGCCAGCGGAAATTTATTCTGACGTTTTCGCCCGTAAGTCCGAGAAGCGACCTCGGCGCCGTTACGGTCATTTTATCGCCCTTTACGGCGTATGCGATGCTTCCGGTCTCCTGCCACACGCCGTCCTTATAGGAGCAGAGCGTCGTCACGCCGTCCGATATCACGTCGTAGTTTATAAGATGGTCGTAACCCTCCCAGCCGGTCGATTTATCGTTGTCCGAGTCGACGAAAAGAAGCATCAGATTGGTTGAATCCCTGTACGGCGTTATATCGGCGGCGGTGCGGACGTAAAAGTAAACGTTCGAGCCGTTCGCGGTCACGCGGGTCTCGACGATATCGTTTCTGCCCGTGTCGTTTATATAACGTCTGCCGCCGGTCGTGTCGGGGTGGTCGCGGTGAAGCGTGTCGCCCTCGAAATCGGTATAAACGGGCAAAACCGTCTGCCATTTGTCGAAAACGGCGGGGTCGGTCTCGTTCATCGTTTTCGCGCCGGTCGCGCCGTCCGCGGGCAGCACGCCCTTGAAGCGGCGTATTATCGAGCACATCTGATAAAAATAGTTGTCCGTAAAGCCGCCCTTCATCGGCTCTATGTCGCGCGAGAATTCGGGGTTGAACTGGTCGACGAAGCCGGTGTCTGTGTTGTGCTCCTGCGTGAAGTTCTGCGCCACCCATTCGTTCCAGCGTGATATAAGAAGCACCTGACATTCGGGATTCCTCTTCATCAGCGTTTTGAAGGCGTTTTCAAACACCGTGCCTTTGCCCATTGTCGTCGTCTGCAAAAACGCGTCGAGGAAGTTTTTCGACGAGCGCGTTCCGCTCCTGCCGCTGCCGAAATTGGCGAAGCCCGCGCAGCCGATGCCGGTACATTCGGCGGTCTTTTCGTCGACTGTCCAGCCGTAGCCGTATCCGAAGTTGACTATGCGGTTGTCCTCCCAGTAGCCCTCGCTGTACGGCTGCGGGCTTACCCACGATTTGCGGAACGTCAGCTTGTCCGCATATCTTTCGTCGTTCATTATCGGAAAAGTGCCGTCGTCAAGCGGTTTTATAAGCGCGAGGGGCTTGCCCTCCCAGTAAAACCAGAGATCCCGGTATTTTTCGTCCGACATGAATTTATCGTAGAATTTGCCGGTGTCGCCGGTATTCGGCTTTGCGGAGCCGAAGCACCACGGAACGAGGTACGGCGTCATCTGCCCCTCGGAGCGCATTTTAACGCATTCGTCGAGAAACACCTGCATCGCGTTTTCGTACAGATAGCCGTTCGTCATATCGAAGTAAAGAAAATCGACGCCCGCCATGGCGAAATAATACATATCGCGCCTTATCTGCCATATATCGTCGGACCTGTGATAGCCGGTCTCCGGCTCGCTCCACCAGCAGAAGCCCCAGCGCGGACCGAAATCGGGCTTTGCGGGGTTCGAGGCGACAGCCTTGGCGTTGTCGACGTCGCAGGTCGCGCCGACGGTCCATAACGAATAGAACAGACCGACGTATTTGCCCTCCTTCGGAAGCCCCGCCTCCTCCGACGTCGGAAGAGTCCTGCCGAGCGCGTCCGTCGCCGTTTCGTTGTAGTTTGTTATGAGTATCTGCGGCGAGGCGCCCTTGTCTGTCAGCACCTGACCTTCGGGCGACGCCGGCGTGAAAGTGAGCAGATCGCGGCTGACGACGGGCGGCTCTTTCAGCTCCTCGTCCGTCTCCTCCGCCTCCGTTTCCGTCTCTGTAACGCTTTCCGCGGCGGCTGTCGTTGTACCGTCTGCCGTCGTTTCCTCCGTTCCGGCGTTCTGCGTGCAGGAGACGAGAAGCAAAAGCGCGGCGGCGAAGCATACCGAAAACCGTATTAAAAATATCTTTTTCATAATATCACATTACAATACTTTCTCCGTATCACTTTACTATTCTTTCTCCGTCGAACGCGAAAACGCCGAAGCCGTGACCCGATTTATGACCGCTTGACAGCCAGTCCGCGTAAGCGGCGCGCAGCGACGTGTCGCGCGGAAGCTCGCTTGCGGGAAGCCCGGCGTATCTGCCGAAAACGCGCCACCCGTCGCCGAATTCGTCAAGCTCGCCGTTTTCGACAAGCTCAAAATCGCGTATGAATTTTCTTATATTTGACTTTTCGGACAGAAATTCAAGATGCTTTTCGTAAAGCAGCCACGAATGACAGCAGAAAATGACGAGCCCGTCGGGGAAAAGCGGCGCGAAATACCTGTACGCCCTGCGGTAGGAATCGAGCCTTATTTCGTCCGTCAGTGGTATGCCGCGCGACGGTATGTGCATATTTATGCATTTGTCGCCCTTTGTCAGCACCCTGCCGCACGACATTCTGAAATCGGGTCTGTCGTATGTCATCTCCTCAAACTGGAATCTGCCGAAGGCGAAGCAGGCGGTCTTGAAAAATCTGTCGTACCAATCCGCCACGAACGTGCCGACGACGCCCTTGCATTCAACGCATTCGTTGACCTTGCAGCGTATATCGTCCATCGTTTCGTAAAACACCTCGTCGGAAATACCCGCCGCGCGGAATCTTTCGTGCATATACGGAAGACCGTTTATGATAAGGAGCAGGTCGAGCGAATACTCGTTTTTGTTATATTTTTTGCTTATTTCCGCGATTTCGGAAAGAGCGCCGCCGATGTCGACCGTCCCCTCCTTCGCGTAGCGGAGCACGACGCCGTCAAGCTCGCGCGCGAGCTCCGGCTCGCCGTCGAGCATTTTTTCAAGTGCGAAAATACCGTCCGCGACCTCTTTTTTATAGCCGTTTTCCGTCAGCTTTATTATCTCTTCGTTTATATGCATATCCTATTCCTTTTTGCTTTCTCTGACTCTGTATTTGTAAGGCGTTGTGCCGTAATGCTCCTTGAAATTGCGGTTGAAGGTGTGCGTGGAGCTGAAGCCGCTTTCAAGCGCGCATTCCGTTATGGATTTTGTCGTGTTTTCCATAAGATAGCACGCGCGGTCAAGGCGGAGCATATTAACGTATTCGTTGTAGCTCACACCGACGAGCCGCTTGAACATACGCGAAACGTAGGCGTAATTCATCCCCACCTCTCTCACCGCGTCGTAAAGCGAGCATTCGGACGTGTAATTATTTTCGACGAACGTGAATATCCTGAAAAACGGCTCGCTGCCGCTGCTTCTCGGCTTGTATTCCGCGGTTTTGTCAAAAAACGCGCAGACGGAATAAAGCGCGCCTTTTTTTTCAACGACGGTCGAATCGGAGCCGAGCGCGCACAGCGCGTCTTTGAGATGCTCCGGCATACGGAATTTGCCGTCGGCGGGTATTTTGTCCGACAGCTTTGTCGAATACGCAGATACGAGCAGCGGAGAAAAGGCGAAGGTTATATGCTCGCTTTGCTCGGACGAAAGCGAATGTATCTGGTTCGGGAAGATCATCAGCGCGTCGCCGTCTCTTAACGTGTACTCGTCCGTATCGACCGTGACGTTCATTTCGCCGCCGAGCATCAGAATTATCTCGTACGAATTATGTATATGGCGCGGAAAATTCATATTGTTTTCCGTATCGACGCGGAGATGTTCGGAATCTCCGGTGTTTCTTGTTTCGTAAAACATATCCGCCCTCCTTTTCGCGTAATGTCATTATAACATCTTTTTTGTGCCGTGTCAACACAAAAAGTACAATTAAAGCCCGTATTTTTATTGAAAAAGATGATAAAAGTAAAATATTGTACGTTCTAACATAAATAATGACTTGCGTTATGCGCTGTCTTTATGGTATAATCAATACAAACCAAAATAAAAGGAGAAATCAGAATGAAAAAAATCATATTATTCGCAGCTGTGTTTGCGCTTCTGTTCGGATGCGTCGCCGCGTTCCCGGCGCACGCCGAGGACGCAAAGGTCGTCGCGCACTGGAAGCTCCAGAACGTTGACGGATATTTCAAGGGCGACATAGAAAAAGACGACCTGCAGTTTATCGATCTGTCGGGCAACGGCAACGACCTCGTTTCAAAGACCGTGGGCAAAGGCTCGGAGCTCGATATATTCACCTGGGACACCGGCTCCGACAAAGGCGCCGCCAAGTCGGACTCCGCGCTTAAAATGAACAACTCGAAGGTGCTTGCGGCGGCGGTCGACCCGTATACCGAAAGCGAAACGAGCTGGACCGGCGGCTACACCTCCGGCAAATATCTGGAGACCATAAAAGGCGCCCCGATGAACGACGACGAATTTGAAGACGGCTTCTCCGTCGACATAATCTTCAAGATCTCGCCCGATATCGACAACGATTACAACCGTTACTGCGGCATATTCTCCCGTCAGGGCGTCATACCGGATCAGAACGAGCCGCCTTTCTCCATAGCGCTCGCCGAATGGACGGACGACGCGGCGCTCGGAACGATAGGCTCCAACAGAACGTGGATGCAGTACGTACACTGCGACGATGTACAGAAGGTCAATAACGAGATGGACGCCATAACCCTCGGCGCCGACGAATGGCATCACCTGCTCGTCGCGAGCGACGGCTTCTCGATAACGTATTACATAGACAGCGAACCGCTCGCCACGTTCGGCGACATCCCGTTCCTCTTCGCAACGGACCCGAACTTCTCGTGGGAGGTCGGCGTCGGCCGCAAAAACTTTGAGGGACACGAAAACGACTGCAAAAACGAGGACTGCCCCGAGGGCGTCATAAGAAGACTGTTCTGCGGCTCCATAGCCGAGATCAGAGTTATGGACGGCCCGATAGAGGTCGAGGATTCGCTCTACTTCAAGCCCGTATCGTACGCCAGCATACCCGATCCCGCGACGCCGAAGGATCCGTCGCAGCAGACTGAGACCGAGACCGAAACGGAGACCGAGGCCGTGACAACCGTTGAGGAAACGAAGGCGGAAACGACCGAAGCGTCGACGACCGCCGCCGAAACGACCGCGGAGGAGACGAAGGACGAGGCGACCAAACCCGCCGAAACGAAGGACGCGGCGACGACCGCGCAGAGCAGCTCATCCGGAGGACCCAACGTCGGGCTTATAATCGGCATAATCTGCGGCGTCGTCGCCGTCGCGTGCATAGTCGCGTTCATCGTGATGAAGGTAAAGAAAAAGAAATAAAAGCTGAATTCGCCTGCGGCGAGCTAAATACGGCTTGCGCCGAGCTAAATACGGCTTATGCCGTGCTAAATTCGGCAAAGCCGAGCTAAATACGGCTGGCGCCGTGCTAAATACGCCCTGACGGGCGAGCTAAATACGGCTGGCGCCGAGCTAAATTTGCCCTGTCGGGCAAGCTAAATTCGCCTACGGCGAGCTAAATACGGCTGGCGCCGTGCTAAATTCGCCTACGGCGAGCTAAATTCGCCCTGACGGGCGAGCTGAAAAAGAACAGGCTGAGAATTTCAGTCTGTTCTTTTTGTTTCGTTTATTGCGGACGGATATCAGACGCTGAGGCTCAGATAGCCCTCCTTTATCCAGCCCTTTTTCCTCATCAATTCCGATATTCCGAGGGAGATAAGCGCGGGCAGGACGACGTACATAACAACGATCTTTATAACGACGAGCCAGACGGGCTCGCCCGCCTCCGTCATCGTCGTGAAGCTCATTATCGGACCGATAAGGCCGGACGTACCCATGCCGGAGCCTATCGGGTTGCCCTGCATTTTTACGAGCAGGGTGGACACAGGACCGAGTATCGCGGAGGTTATGATCGCCGGAAGC
>CACZVC010000128.1 GCA_902784545.1 uncultured Ruminococcus sp.
ATACATAATACTTCCTTATTACGCCGCGCCGAACGCGCCGGATTTGTTCTTTATTATGTGATATTCGCCTTTTGCTTTGCCTCTATCATATCGAACGTTTTCGCATTCTTTCTCGTCTTTACGAAGTTGACGATTATGAACGCCATGGCGATCTTATTGAAGAAGGCTGAAAACACAATCATACCGGGGGATATGGCGCGTCTGCGCGTTACGGATATATCCGTTTTCATCATCTCCTGATAAAACTCCACCCTTTTGACCATTTTCAGGTTTATTATTATGGTCGGAACGAAAGCAGCGGCGAATACTATAAGATATATCCAGCCGTACATCAAAACGATAAGAAACGCGGCGAGGGCGCCCGACTGAAAATCCGGATCATTTTTGAACTGTTCCCCGCTCGCCGCCGCGCCGAGTATACCTATCCCGCCTGTTGCGATCAACAGCACGGCTATCAATACGTAAAAGGCAAAGATACCGAGCAAAACGAAGCCCGTTACCTTCCACGCGGTACGCTCGTAACGCAGAAAGCGCGCCATATTGTCAAGCACTCTCTGCTCTTTGTCGTCCGGCGTCTGGGAGGCGCCGCAGCTGTCGCAGAATTTCGCGTTGTCGTTCAGCTCCGCGCCGCATATTGCACACTTTTTCATATCACAACCCTTTCTGTTCCGCTTCTATCCTGTCAAGCTCAGCCGCGCTGTTTTTCGTCTTTATGAAATTGATAAGATAGAAGATCATTGCCAAAGTATTGAATATCGCGCAGAACACTATCATTCCCACGCTTGTCAGACGCGCGCGGGCTATTGAAACGTCGGTATAAACGACGCTTTCGTAATACTCCACTTTTTTGAGCATCATAAAGCCGATGATCACAATAGGTGTGAACGCCATAATGCCGATTATAATATAAAGCACGCCGGCAAATACCATCATACCGGATTCAGCCGAGCCGCCTCTCTGCGCTATGAAGCCGCCCGTCGCCATCATCGTGATCCCGGCGATAATGTATATAACGACTGCGGCGATCGCCATTATCGCGCCGAATTTCCACGCGAAATGCTCTAACTGTAAAAATTTCATCATCGTCATAAGAACGGTGCTGTTTTCGCCGGTCTGTTTCGCCCCGCAGTAGGGGCATACCGATACGTTGTCTTCGATCTGTGCGTTGCAGTCCCTGCAGATTTTCATAATTTATTCTCCTTATTCACAAAAAACTTCTTTTACAGCGTCAAGATATCCCGTGCCGTAAACGTTGTCGGGAAGTAAATAGCTCATTTCCGTCCATTCGTTCCAGCTGTTTACCGTTATAAGGTTCACGCCGGTCCTGTCGGCGAAATCGCGCGCCTGATAAAGCGCTTTTTTGATATTTTCCGGCGTGTTGTTCTTTAATATCCCGCGCCTGAACGAGTTGAATCTCGGGTTGTTGTCCCAGCCGAGCGACACGTGCGGATAATACGTCACGCCGAGAGACGCGAATTTATCCCAGAAGCCGAGCACGTCAGCCTGCACCTCGTTGTAGTCGCGGTCGATATCGACGAAATGCACGTACTGATAGTTCGTCGTGCTGTCGAAGCCGAGGATCTTCGCTATCTCGGACGAATACAGATGCTCGCCGTCTACGCCGGAGAAATTGTGCACGCGCTCGCCCCACAGTATAAGCTGTAAATTCAAGCCCTTGTGTCCGGCTTTAACCGTCTTTTCACGGAAAGCGTCGAGCGCCGCCTTCGTCTGATCTATTCCGCCGAGACCGTTTATGAGATTGTCGATATCGTAGATCGCAAAAACGGGCTTGCCGTCAATAGTATAATAGTTCGGCTGGCTGAAATATTTGCTTATTATCCTGTCGCATACTATGTCGAACTGTACTCTGTCAACGGAGCCGAGCCATATCGGTACGTCCGGTCCGTCGGATATGCGTTTATCCCAGGTATAGCCCGCGTCGTGGTTTGCCCACATAATGTAGAATTTCATTTTATCGCGGTTTTTCGCCTTTAAAAATCCGTCGTTGAGACAGCATTCAAGGAACGGACGGCGGTCGTACCAGTACCAGTCGTAAATAAACACGTTCACGCCGTGCGAGGTCGCCAGCTCTATCTGCTCCTCCATCGTCTCCGGCTCCGCCTCGTCCTTATAGCCGAGAAGCGGCACGCGCGGCAGAAGATGTCCCTCGAATTTCGGCGTCGCCTTTCTGACGGACTGCCATTCGCCCTCTCCGTCGGGCCAGAACGTGCGCGTTCTGACCTCCTTGCCGGTGTACGACGGCCATATAAACGCCGCTATATCGTATTTTTTCATTCACTTTACCTCAAATTCAACAATATCAATAAATACCTGTTTGTGCAGCTCGTACGATTTTTTATACTGCTCGCTGCTTTTGAGACGGTTTATAAGGCTTTCGGAAAGCGTGCCGGAGCGCAGACAAAGCACAAGATCGCCGCGCCAGTCCTTGAAAACGTCGAAATACGAGGCGAATGCCGTGGCTTTGAAATCTATTCCGTACTCGTCTATCGCGTGCTCCGGCGTTTTGATGCCGAACACGTCGGACAACGGCGCGAAAACGCCGTCGGCTTTCAGCTTTTCGTACTGCTGTCTGTCAAGGATATACACGAACGAATTGCCCGACGCTATTTCGTTGAAAAGCAGTTTTTCGTTATCCTGATTCTGCTTTGGGTCGAAAAACACGCCGTTTTTTACATATTCCGCGGCTGTTTCGCTGTTTACCCACACGATATCGCGCACGGAAATGCCGTTCGACTCCTTTTCGCTTCTGGTGGTGAAGGTCGCCCTCAAAGCCGATCTTATATCGTCTATATCGTTCGATATCATATCAGCTCCGGCGTACGTCAGGTGTATGTCGTATTTATCCTGTACAGAGCACTGAACGACGCAGAAAACGACGACGAACAGTATAAAAGCCGCCGCTATCGTATACCACTTGTAATAATACCAGTAATTTTTGAACCACTTGACTATTTTCTGCATTTTTGATTATGTTAAGGGGGCTGTCAAAACTGACAGCCCCGATTCTGAGATCATTGCTTATTCGGGCTTCTTTTCACCGCAGTCGGAGCAGAATTTACCCTTGTTCAGCTTTCCGCATTTCGGGCAGGTCCACTCGGCGGGAGCTTCGGGCTTTTTCTCTCCGCAGTCGGAGCAGAATTTGCCTTTATTCTTCGCACCGCATTTCGGGCAGATCCATTCCTCTGCCGGAGCAGGCTTCTTTTCGCCGCACTCGGGGCAGAAGTTGCCGGAAACGACCGCGCCGCATTTCGGGCAGGTCCAGCTGTTCGCGGGAGCCGCGGGAGCAGCCTGCTGGGGCTGTACGGGCTGATTCTGACCCATGGCGTAAAGGTTGCCCGCGTTCATTCCGCCGGCGTTCATAGCCATGCCCATGCCGATGAAGCCGTTCATCGCGCCGCCTTCGTTAGCCGCCGCGGTGTTCATAGCGGTTACCTGACCGCCGATTATACGCGCCGCGCCTACGTTGGGGTTGAGCGTCATGGAAGTTTCCTCCCACTCGGTTATCTTCTTTCTCTGATCCTCGGGTATTGAAGGAACGCCCATATTCAGAGAATATACCTCGATGCCGCGCTTGCCCCAGTCGCCTTTAAGTACTTCGTTGAGAGCGTCTCTCACCTCGGTGGTGTGCGCCGGGATCTGGTCGTACGATATGCCGTTGGCGGAAAGCACCGCGAGAGCGGGCTGCAGAGCCTGGATGAGCTCAGCCTTGAGCATACCGTCTATCTGGTCGCGCTTGTACTCGGATTCGACGTTTGCCGCAACGTTCGTGTAGAACAGTAACGGGTCGACGAGCTTGTAGGAATATACGCCGTTGCAGCGGAGGTCAACGGAAAGCTTGAAGCCGAGCTGTTCGTTGATGACGACCTTGAACGGAACGGGGTTGGCTGTACCGAATTTGTTGTCGGTTATTTCCTTCGTGTTGAAGTAGTAGACGCGCTGATCCTTGCCGGTGTCGCCGCCGTAGGTGAAACGTCTGCCTATCGTCTTGAAGGTCTCGATGATGGAGGTGCCGAGGTTGCCCGAGAAAAGGCTCGGCTCGGTGGAGCTGTTCCAGGTGAACTGACCGGGCTCAGCGCAGAACTCGACTATCTTGCCCTGCTCGACTATGATCATGCACTGACCGTCGGCTACCGCTATGCCGGAGCCGTTGGAGATGATGTTGTCGTTGCCCTTGGTGTTGGATGAACGTCCGGTTATCCTCTTTTCACCCTTTACCATAAGTGTATCGGCGGGTATGGCTTCGCAGTAGAAGAATTCCTTCCACTGATCGGCGAGAGTGCCGCCCAGAGCGCCCGCAATTGCTTTGATAAGTCCCATTGTTTTATATCCTTTCTTTAACGTTTATCTTTTTCGGTATTATTTTATCACAAAAATTCGCCTTTGTCAATAGTCACAAGTGGTAATGTTGACCTAAATCATCTCAAAACTCGCCGTTTTCCCGCCGTTCCGCGCCGCAAACCGGTACGGCGCGGACTGTAATGCGTAAAAAAGAGCGGAGTCGTCTTTCTCCGCTCTTTTATTTAAGTTTTACCGTTTACGGCTTATCTTACTTTCTTCGCAACTGCGACGCCGGCAAGAGCTATGCAGGCTACGGCGGCTATCGCAATAACGGAAGCGTCGGCTGTGCCGGGGTTGGACGGCTGATCGCCGCCGGAGGGATTCTGATTGCCGCCCTCTACTTCGGTAGCGAACGTAACGAAGCCCTGCCCCTCATCGGTCGTGTAGAGACCGAATAACGCGTGTCCGTTTCCGTATTCGATATATTCTTCGGAAAGCGGATCAGCGGCGTATGCAAAGAACGCATAGAAGCCATCGGGAACGCTTATTACCATCGTGTACTCGCCGGCTGACAGAGCTTTGCCGAAATCGACCTCGATGTCGGGAACGTCGCCCGAGCCGTTTGCTTCGTTATACATCTCGAATTCTTTTGTCGCAACGACCGTTTCGCCGGAATACATCTCGATCTTAACGACGGCATGAGCGGTCGCCCAGATCTTCGGGAACATGATCTTGCTGAAGCTTACGTCAGTTTTGAATCTGATCGTAGTTTCCTGCGGAGAATCGTGACCTACGCGCGTGCTTTCGTTGAACGGATCATCCGTGTAACTGCCGTCGCCGGGATGGTTCCATACGTAATGGCCGTCAGCCGCAGAAACGCTCGTTACGGCAACGATCGCGATCATTGCGACTGCGAGCATCATAATGATGATTTTTTTCATTTTTTTCCTCCTTGTATTCTGAACCCGTCAGTGTTCGGGTAATATTAACAGATCAGGTTTTGTCTGTTTTATGTATTTTACCATACAAATTATGAAATGTCAATACAAAACAATAAATTTCTTAATTTTTTTCGCCGCCGTTTTTCCGTAAAAAACCGCGGACGGCTCATACGGCGGTATTCACCATTCACGCCAGAACAGAACGCTGTATAACCGTAAATGCTTATCAGGCTCCCTGCCCGCCGGAAACGACAATACGAAACACGCGCCGCCGACGGAGGCAGGACGTGCTTTTTGCCGTCGTTATTTCTTTTATGCCTTTTTATGATCGCGGCGATCGCCGGTATGACAAGAGCCGCGGAAAGTATAAAGCCGAAAATTCTCTGCATATCAGAAATGTTCAAAAACGCCGCACGGCGTCTGAGGGAACGCCCTTATAAAGCCGCGGCAACCGCCGTGTATTTCAACGCCGTCGAGATACGCCGCGCTTTTTTCGTCGAGCGCCCTGTAACCGAGCGCGATCTGCGTGAACGCGCCGACGGAAAGCGTTATATCCGGCGCCGTATCTGTTTCGTACACCTTTACCGTATCGCCGTATTCGACGCGGTACGTACCGTTCACGGTTTCAACGTCGTCGGTCACGCGGACGGTAAAGCCGCCCGGCTCGCGCGGGTAAGTATGCGTTTCAAGCAGCGCCTTCGCGTTCAGCGCCCTGCCCATGATATCGGGCAGGATCTTATGGTCGGTGTGCGTGTGGTGTCTGAGTACCATTTCCGCCTCGCGGCAGACGCCGCAGTCGTAAAGCTCTATCCTGTCGTACTCTCCCTCGAACATACGCAGAAACGAGAATATCGCGTAAAGCGCCTTAGGGCTCGCGTACGCAAGCTCCTTTACCGTCAGCACCGTGTCCGTATAGTGATTCACGTATAAGGATTTACTGCCGGATATAACGACGTAACCGGACGGCTCGCCGCCGTCATAATAAATATACGTCCGGTCAGCGGGGTAAAACGCGCCGTCCGTCCTCGGCAGAAGCAGATTCCTTCCGAGACTGAATTTTTCGTATACGCTTATCATATCGGACAGCTTCGTTTCGTCGTAGGGGACGAGCTCGCACCGGCGCGGAACGAAATCGAGCGCCGCGGAGGGAAAGCCGACGATAACGTGATCCGCGGCTCTTTCATATCCGAATTTGCGGTAGAACGAGAAAGAAAACGGATGGAGCAGCGAAAGCGCGCAGCCGTTTTCCGCGGCGTATCCGTGCATATACGAGAGCATTTCGCGTATACAGCCGCCCCTGCGGTTCACGACCGGCGTTTCAAGTCCGCCGACGAGCATGGTCTTTATTTTGTTTTCGCCGTACCGGGTTTCAGTAAGCGTGAACGTACCGGTCGACAGCTCGGATCCGTCCCCGTCCGTTACCGCGACGGAAAGCGCCTCTCCGTAACGCGACGGCGCGCGGTTTTTTATAACTGTTTTCATTATCTGAATTTTATTTCTATGCCGTCTTTTTCCGGCTCGAATTTCGTGAGCTTAATTCCCGCGGCGCCGAGCATACGGCGCGAGGCGATGAAGGACGGCGTTCCGTTGTACTTGTCCGACAGATATAT
>CACZVC010000129.1 GCA_902784545.1 uncultured Ruminococcus sp.
TACGGCGACTGGCAGAAATGTCGGCACGCATAACCCACGACAGCGATGAGGCTGCGCGGGGAGCCCAGGCTGCTGCGTCCGCGGTGTTGATGGCTCGCCAGGGTCACTCGAAGGACGAAATCCGCAACTACCTCGCGCGGGAATTCGGCTACGACCTCAACCGCAGAATTGAAGACATACGCCCCGGCTACCACTTCGAGATCCTCTGCGACCGCTGTGTGCCCGAGAGCATCATCTGCTCTATTATCCCCTCGTCCTCGCACGCGGGTCCCATCGTGCATATGATTTTTGTTTTTTTCACGGGTTTTCTCCTATTTTTTATCATTTTTGTATATTATATCAGATAAATTATAAAAAATCAATACATTGTATCTTGATTTTCCACAAAATATCTGATAAACTGTATGTGAATAACCGAAAGGATAAAAAAGATGACAAGCAGAGAAAGATTTATCGCCGTTTTCAATAACGAGCTTCCCGACGACAGACTGCCCGCGATAGAGTGGGCGTCCTGGTGGTGGGACAGGACGATCGTCGAATGGCAGAAGCAGGGTCTTCCCGCAAATCTCGGCTTCCACGACGTGGCGCCGTATCTGAAGCTCGACCAGCATTATCAGTTCTGGTTCCCGCACAGGAGCGTAAAATGCCCCCAGCCCGTATCCAACGGCGCGCCGATAGCCGAGGACGAGGAGGAATACGAAAAAATACTCCCGTACCTTTACCCGCTTGACGAGGTGGAAGCGCATCTGAACGCGATGAAAGCCATAAAGCCCGGCCACGACAGGGGCGACTACCCCGTATGGTTTTCGCTTGACGGCGGCTTCTGGTTCCCGCGGACAATTCTCGGCATTGAAAACCATCTTTACTCGTTTTACGACCAGCCGGAGCTGTACCACAGGATACTGGACGATCTCGTTGAGTTCCAGCTCAAGGTGCTTGAAAGAATGTACGATATAATGACGCCTGATTTTATGACTTTCGGCGAGGATATGAGCTACAACAACGGTCCGATGATCTCGGAGGACAGCTTTGACGAGTTCCTTCTGCCTTATTATCAGCGCGTCGTGCCGTATATAAAGGAACACGGCACGAAGGTCATCGTCGATACGGACGGCGACGTCAGCAAAATGATACCGTGGCTAATGCGGGCAGGCATCGAGGGCGTTCTTCCGCTTGAAAGGCAGGCGGGCGTGGACGTTGTTAAGCTGCGCGAGCTGTACCCGAAATTCATTTTCATCGGCGCGTTCGACAAGATGACGATGCGCCGCGGAGTGCAGGATATGAAAGAAGAATTCGAGCGGCTTCTGCCCGTTATGAAAACGGGCGGCTTCATACCGAGCTGCGACCATCAGACGCCGCCGGACGTGCCGCTTGAAAGATATCATATATACGTTGAAATGCTGAAAGAATACGCGGAAAAGGCGGTAAAACAATGACGAACGTCGAAAGAGCGATGAATCTGCTCCATTATAAGCCCGTAGACAGACTGCCGGCGGTCCATTTCGGATACTGGCCGGAGCTTTTGCAGGAATGGGCGACGCAGGGCAAGATACCCGCCGACCTCGCCGTCGGCAATTACGACGGATCGGATAAGGAAAGACAGCTCGATAAAATAATAGGCTGGGATTTCAACTATTATCACGTCGTAGGCTCAAACAATCATCTTTACCCGCCGTTTGAGGTCAAGGTGATAGAAACTCTGCCGGACGGCTCGCGCAGGACGCAGAACGCGGACGGCGTAATAGAGCGCGTAAAGCCGGGGATAACCTCGATACCGTCCGAGGACGATTATCTTCTGAAGGACAGGGACGCGTTTGAAAAATACTACAAGCCGAAAATGCAGTATTTTCCCGAGCGCGTCGACGTTGAGTTTTACAAGCGCTTCAACGATATACGGCCGTACGACGTCCCCGTCGGGCTTCATATGGGCTCCGTGATGGGCAACATAAGGAATTTAACGACCGTAATCGGTATGAGCTATCTTATGTACGACGAGGACGAGGAGCTTTTTGCGGACATCGTCGACACTTACGCCGAAATGCAGTATAAATGCACGGAGCGCATATTTGAAACGGGCGCGAAATTCGATTACGCGCATTTCTGGGAGGATATCTGCTTCAAGAACGGTCCTCTTCTCTCGCCCGACAAATTCGAGGAATTATGCGCAAAGCACTATAAAAAGCGCTGCGACCTGTGCCATAAATACGGCGTCGATATCATATCCGTCGACTGCGACGGAGTCGTGGACGAGCTGATCCCGACGTGGCTCAACAACGGAGTGAACGCGATGTTCCCGATGGAGGTCGGCGTCTGGGGCGACCAGTTCGAGCCGGCGAGAAAGAAATACGGAAAAGGTCTGCTCTGTATCGGCGGTATGGACAAAACGGCTCTGCGCGTCGACAGGGCGGCGGTCGACAAAGAGATAGAGAGGATGAGGCGCCTTGCGTCTCTCGGCGGCATGATACCCTGCCCCGACCACAGACTTATGCCGGGCACGAAATTCGAGCTTGTGCAGTATTACGCCGAAAAGATAAAGGAAATAACTCCGTAATGAATAAGCTGATAAGCTCGGACAGACCCGCCGGCGCATTCGAGGAGGCTCTGCCCCTCGGCGCGGGCAGGCTCGGCGCCATGATATACGGCGGCGTGGAGCGCGAAAGGATAAGCCTTAATTACGACGAGCTCTGGACCGGTTTTCCGCGCGACGAAAACAGAGACTGCGCGGAATACTTCAAAAAGGCGCGTGAGCTTACGCTCGAAGGCAGGGTCAAGGAAGCCGAGGAGCTTATAGAAAAAAGCATAGCGAGCGCGGACGTGCAGTCGTATCAGCCCGCCGGAAGCATTATTATCGAACGCGGCGTAAAAGCGGAGGATACGTCGGATTACGAAAGGGTTTTAGATCTCGGCACGGCGAAAGCCGAGGTCAGATACAAAATAAAAGGCGTACAGTATGAAAACGCTTATTTCACGTCAGCCGTAAGGGACTGCCTCGTTATAAAACTCACCTCCGGCGAGGGCGGGGATTTAAACATAAGGCTTGAAAGCCCGCTGAAAAACGAAGCGGGCGCGGACGGTCTCTGTTATTATCTTGACGGCGAGTGTATGTTCGACTCAAAACCGAACGTAAACAAAGAAAGAGATAAGACTTATTCGGACAAAGACTGCGAGCGCGGCATACGCTTCAGGATAGCCGTGACGGCGGTATCCGACGGAGAGACCGCATACAGCCGTTCCGGCGTAAGCGTGAAAACCGCGCGGCAGACCTTCGTTTTCGCCGTGATTGAAAGCAGCTTCAACGGTTATAAAAAGCATCCTTATCTTGAAGGAAAGGAATATAAAAACGCGGCGGTAAAAAAAGTTAAGGACGCCGCGGTGTTCGGATACGGCGAGCTTTTGTCCGAACATATTAAAGATTATAAACAATATTTCGACCGTGTTGAATTTCACATAGACGGAATGGACAGATCGGAACTGCCGACGGAAAAGCGGCTCGAGCTGTTTCAGAGCGACAAAAACGATCCGGGGCTTTACGAGCTTTTGTTTGATTTCGGGCGGTATCTTATGATATGCGGCTCGCGCAAGGGCAGTCAGGCGATGAATCTGCAGGGGATATGGAACGAGCAGACTACGCCTCCGTGGAGATGCGACTACACGGTGAACATAAACACGGAAATGAATTACTGGCCGTCTTTGCCGTGCGACCTGCGCGAAATGCAGGAGCCGCTTGACGAGCTTATAACAGGTCTTGCCGACAGAGGGCGCGAAACGGCTGAAAAATACTACGGCGCGCGCGGCTTCTGCGCGCATCACAACACGGATATCTGGCGCGCGGCGCAGCCCGTTTCCGGGCGCGCGGTCTGGCTTTTCTGGCCGCTTGCGGGCGGCTGGCTCTGCCGCCATCTGTTCGAGGAATACGAATATCACCGCGACGTTGAGTTTCTGAAAAACACGGCGTACCCGGTAATGCTCTCGGCGTGCCGGTTTTACCTCGACGTTCTCATAACCGACGGGGACGGATATCTTATATTCTGTCCGTCCACCTCGCCCGAAAACGTGTACCGTTATAAGGACGGCGCGTGCGCGGTCGACGTGACGAGCACGATGACGATGAGCATAATAAAAGAACTGTTTGAAAACACATTGAGAGCTGCCGACGTTTTAGTTGATACAGACCCCGCGCTTGACGAAATAAAAGCGGCTTTGCCGAAGCTTTTGCCGATAAGGACCGGCGGCGACGGCAGGATAACGGAATGGTATGAAGAGCGTCCCGAGGCGGAGCCGGGACACAGGCATTTATCTCATTTGTACGGGCTTTACCCCGGCAGGCTCATAACGCCGGAAAAAACGCCGGAGCTTGCAAGGGCGGCGGAGCTGTCGCTCGATATGCGCGGCGACGAGGGCACGGGCTGGAGCCTCGCCTGGAAAATAAATCTGCGCGCGCGGCTTTACCAGGGCGACAGGGCGCTCGACCTTTTAAATATGATGCTCCGCCCCGCGCGCGGCTCATCCGGCGGCGTTTATCCGAATATGTTCGACGCCCATCCGCCGTTTCAGATCGACGGAAACTTCGGCGCGGCGGCGGGAATAGCCGAAATGCTTATGCAGAGTGATGAGGAAACGATACGCCTCCTCCCCGCGCTGCCCGGAGCGTGGAAAAGCGGATACGTGCGCGGACTGCGCGCAAACGGCGGCGCAAAGGTCGATATAACGTGGAAAGACGGAAAGATCACCGGTTACAGGATCTCGGGCGGCGAGCCGCGGAAGATCGTATCCGTCAGATAAACCGAGGATATTATGGAGCTTACGAGCAGAGAAAGATTTATAAGGACCTTTCAGCATAAGGATATCGACCGCATAGTTATGATCGACGAGCCATGGGCGGGTACGCTCAAACGCTGGTACGGCGAAGGTCTGCCCGCGGGCGTTGAATGGCAGGATTATTTCGGCTTTGACCGCCGTTATACTCTGTTTATAGACAATTCGCCGCGCTTTGAAACAAAAGTGCTTGAGGAAACGGACAGATACGTTATACATACGACAAGCTGGGGCGCGACGCTCAAATCCTTCAAGGAGCTCGATTCAACGCCGGAATTCCTCGATTATTTCATATCCGACAAACAGAAATGGGAGATCGCGAAAGAGCGAATGAAGCCCGATGACGACAGGATAAACTGGGAATGGCTCGACAACCGTTATCACAAGGCGCGCGCCGCGGGCGAGTATATGGATCTCGGCTTCTGGTTCGGCTTCGACGTGACTCATTCGTGGGCGAGCGGCGTGGAAAACGTGCTTATCGGTATGTACGAAGACCCGGAATGGGTGACGGATATGTTCGGCCACTACCTCGACGTGAACCTCGCGTTATACGACAAGGTGCTTGAAAGGGGCTATAAATTCGACGGCATACACTGGCCGGACGATATGGGATATAAAAACACGACGTTTTTTTCGCTCGATATGTATCGCCGGCTTCTTAAACCGTATCACAAAAAAGCCTGCGACTGGGCGCACGAGCGCGGTATGTACGTTGAGCTTCATTCGTGCGGTTACGTAGAGCCGTTCATACCAGATCTTATCGAAACGGGCGTTGACTGCCTCAATCCGATAGAGGTAAAGGCGGGCATGGATCCGGTGCGCATAAAAAAGACGTACGGAGATAAGATCGCGATGCGCGGCGGCGTGAACGCGGTGCTCTGGAACGACAGGGACGCGATAATCTCCGAGCTTGAAAGAGTCATACCCGTATTGAAAGAGGGCGGCGGCTACTTTTTCTCCTCCGATCATTCGATACCGAACTCCGTCAGCTTTGAAAACTTCAAAGCGATATCAGACTGCATACACAGACTGGGGAAATACTGAAAATGAAAAAGAAAACTTTCTGCAATCCCGTAAACATCAATTATCAATATCAGATGTCGTACAACGGGCGCGAATCAGCCGATCCCGCGGTCGTTTTGTACAAGGACAAATATTTTCTTTTCGCCTCGCACGGCTCCGGCTACTGGGTATCGGACGATCTCGTGAACTGGGATTTTATAAAAGTCGATCTGAAAAAACAGCCGGAATTCGCACTTTTCGCGCCGGCGACGCTCGTTATAGGCGACCGTATGTATATAACGCACAGTCAGGGCGGCGGTATTTTATATTCGGACGATCCGTTCGACCCGGATTCGTGGGTGTATATCGGGCGGCCTTATGAATGGCACGACCCGGCGTTTTTGCTCGACGACGACGGCTCTGTATATATTTACGAGGGCTTGGGCGACTATTCGATACACTGCTCAAAGCTCGACCCGGACGACGGCTTCAAAGTGCTTGAGGGTCCCGTTCCCGTATTTTACTCCGACTACAAAAGCCGCGGCTACGACCGCTGCGGCGACAATAACGAGATCGAGCGCCGTCCGAGCCTTGAAGGCGCGTGGGCAAACAAGATAAACGGAAAGTATTATCTGACGTACGCGACGCCGGGAACGGAGTTTTCGACGTACTGCGACGGCGTCGCCGTTTCGGACAGTCCCATGGGACCGTTTGAAAACTGCGACAACAGTCCGACCGTGTTCAAATCGACGGGCTTTATGCGCGGCGCCGGTCACGGCTGTCTTTTCAAGGACAAAAACGGAAATCTCTGGAAAATGGACACGACGTCGATAAGCGTCAACCATAAGTTCGAGCGCAGACTGGCTCTGTTCCCCGCGATGGTCGCGGACGACGGAAGGCTTTACACGAACACGCTGCGCGGAGATTATCCGATGTTTTATCCGCACGAAACAGACGATCCGTTTTTTGAGACGGACGCGGGCATGAGCCTTCT
>CACZVC010000130.1 GCA_902784545.1 uncultured Ruminococcus sp.
AGGGCTGGACCGGAGAAGACGAATACGTCGATCACGTCGACTTTACCGTGTATATGCACAAGGTCGGGGAAAAGTATCTTATCTATTACTGGGTAAACAACAACAATTAAAATAACAAAAGCGCGCCGGATTTCACGGCGCGCTTTCACCTTTTTTTCTTCTTTATTCTTTCTTATTTATTCTTTTTTCTTTAAACGTCCCTCCCGTAAAAAGAACGCTTCCGACAATATAAAAAAGCAGCCGTTTATGCGAGGTACTCTTAAGGACAGTTAATGAAAACCGGCTGAAGTAAGGAACAAAATCCTTATTTCAGCCGGTATTTTGTCGCATATCTATGCTGCAAGCAGGATGTCTGTGGCAGGCACTCATAACTTGCGAAGCAATCATAACGCGCGTCAGCGCTCATAACGTTTCGCGTAAGCGGAACTCATAATTGCCGACTGTCCTTCAGAACAGTCGGCATATCACGCGGCTGCTTTTGATATACGTCAGAATTCGCGTCTGCCTTCGAGCGCGCGCGCAAGCGTTTCGCTGTCGGCAAATTCGAGATCGGCGCCCACGGGTACGCCGTAGGCGAGGCGCGTCACCTTTACTCCGAGCGGACGTATCAGCTTTGAAAGATATACCGCCGTCGTTTCGCCCTCGATGTTCGGGTTTGTGGCGATTATGACCTCTTTGACGTCGCCGTTCAGGCGCGCAATAAGCTCCTTTATGTTCAGCCTGTCCGGGGTGATGCCGTTCATCGGCGATATAACGCCGCCCAGAACGTGGTACGTGCCGTTATATTCGTGCGCCCGCTCGAGCGCCGTCACCGCGCGGGAATCCTCGACGACGCATATAACGCCGCCGTCTCTGCCCGGATCGGAGCAGACGCCGCATTTTTCACCGTCCGAAAGATTGCAGCAGACGGAACAGCGGCGGACGTCGTGCTTTGCCGAGCGTATCGCGGCGCAGAATTCCTCCGCGTCCTCCTCCGGCATTTCAAGCACGCCGAAAGCCATGCGCGCGGCGGATTTCGACCCGACGCCCGGCAGTCTGCGGAAGCACTCTATGAGCCGCGTTACCGGAAGAATGTAATCAGACATCAGAATACTCCGGGAATGTTCAGCTGTGATGAGATTTTGTTCTTTTCTTCCTCGTTCGTCTTGTTGACCTTGTTTATCGCCTCGTTCACCGCGGCGGTCACAAGATCGGACAGCGTTTCTATATCGTCCGGGTCGACTATCTCGGGCGAAATTTCGATGCTCTGTATCTCAAGCGTGCCCTTGATCTTTACCTTTACCGCGCCGCCTCCGGCAGATACGTCGTATTCGCGCGCGTCAAGTTCTGTCTGAAGCGCGTCCATATCCTCCTGCAGCTTCTGCGCCTGACGTATCATGGCGTTCATGTTCTGCGGGCCGCCGCCCAGTCCCTTCGGTATGTTTGCTCTCATTTTATATAACCTCCGTTATTCGTTCAAAGCGTCTATCACGTCGTCTATCAACGTGTATTTGCCGCTGTTATCCTTTACCGCGAGTATTATCTTATCCGGCGAATATCTGCCGGTAACGGTCATTACCGCGCTGTCTATCGCGCTTTTGCCGCTTTCGGCGAAGCGCAGGGAAAAGTCGTTTGAGAAAAATATGCGGTACGTCCCGTCGTCGCCCTCGTAAGCGGACGCGGACGAAAGCCACGCGGCGCTCGACGGGTCGGCGGCTTTAAGCTTCGACGATATATCCGCGAATCTGCGGCTCGCCGTAAGCGTCGGCAGCTTTGCCGCGGCGGGCTTTTCCGCCGGTTGAGTTTGTTTTTCCTCTTTTATCTCCGGTTTGACGGGCGCGGGCTCCGCTTTCGGCGCGATACCGGAGCCGAGCATCGCGACGCTGTCCTCAAGCGCGGAGATCCTCGCCGCCAGCGCGTCGCCGCCCGTGTCGAGCCGCTCGTCCAGAAGCTTTACCGTGCACATATCGGCTATAACGCGCTTCTGCAACGGTGTTTTCTGCATTAAATATATCGCGTCCTGCATCGCGCGTATCGTGAACATCAGCTTTTCGCGGTTGAAGCGCCCGCACACGGCGGAAAGAGCCGCCGCCTGCGAGGGCGTCGCGTCGGTATATTTCGCCGAGCCGGTCGCTTTCATTATAAGTATGTCGCGGTAAACGGAAACGAGCTCGAACCACAAAACAGAAATATCGTTCACACGCTTGTACGCCTCGTCGAGACGGCTGAAAGCCTCGTTTATATTCTTCGACGACACGGCGTCGACTATGGACAAAAGCATATCGTAGCTGCTCGTGCCGAGCAGGGAGGAGACGGTCTTTTCGTCAAGCCTCTTCCCGGACGCGGCGCAGAGCTCGAGATAACCGAGCGCGTCGCGCAGGGCGCCGGACGAAAGCTTTGCCATAACGTACAGAGCCTCGTCGTCGCATTCTATTTTCTCGCAGTCGGCGACGTAGCGCAGACGCGACACGATGTCGTCCATCGGTATACGCTCGAAATCGTAGCGCTGACAGCGCGAAACTATCGTCGCGGGCAGCTTGTGCACCTCGGTCGTCGCTAAAATGAACATAACGTGCGACGGCGGCTCCTCAAGCGTTTTGAGCAGCGCGTTGAACGCCGCCTGCGTGAGCATATGTACCTCGTCGATTATGTAAACGCGCGTTTTAAGCTCGGACGGCGTGTACGTTATCTGCTCTATCATATCGCGCACCTCGCCTACGCCGTTGTTGCTCGCCGCATCCATTTCCACTATGTCGAGCGTAAGCCCGGAGTCTATGGCGCGACACGCCTCGCATTCACCGCAGGGATCGCCGTTTACGGGAGAAAGGCAGTTTACGGCTTTGGCGAGTATCTTTGCGCACGTCGTTTTGCCGGAGCCGCGCATACCGCAGAAAAGATAAGCGTGGCTGACCTTGCCTGTCTTGACCTGACCGCGGAGCACCGCGGTTATGCCGTCGCGCCCGACGACGTCCGAAAATACCTTCGGTCTGTATTTTCTGTAAAGCGCCTGATGCATTTCGTTTCTCCCTTTCATAAAGCGGCACAAGCTGCAAAATAAGACCATACCGCCGAAATCTCGAACGAACGACCGTCCGCGTTGACCGCATTCCGCCCTCGGAGCAGGCACCCTCTCAACACACCGGATAGTCTCCTTAATGCTGCTTGGTTCCCCACCTGACATGGTTCGGAGATCCCGATTGCGAAAGGACCCGCCCGTCAACGAACGGGGTGTGCGGCACGGACCGAACGGAGCCGCCCTCAAAATCGGCAGAGCCCCTGCTAAGCGGATTGCAGGTTACAAGACGCCGCTGTTGCCCCGGCCCCGTATGGCCTTATTTTACAGCTTGTGTAAATCATAGTATATCATAAACGGAATTAAATTTCAATAGGTTTTTTATAAAAATTTTGTTTTTACCGTTATTTTTCATTCCGTAATTTCGCTTTTTTGCGCGTTTATCCGCGGCAAAACGCTTAAAAAACGGAGAAAATCGAAGAAAATCGAAGAAAATCATTAGCTAAATCGAAAAAAATTGAAAAAAGGTATTGACAAATCGGATTTATTGTGATATACTCACAAGCGTTGCACAAGTATTTAATTTATTTACGGAGGAAAACATTCATGTCCACTTATATGGCAAAAAAAGAAAATGTTGACCGCAAATGGTATGTTATAGATGCAGCAGGCGTTCCGCTCGGCAAAACGGCGGTCAAAGCGGCAAGCATACTCCGCGGCAAGCACAAGCCCGAATTCACGCCCCACGTAGACTGCGGCGATTTCGTAATAATCATCAACGCTTCCAAAGCCGTACTTACCGGCAAAAAGCTTGAACAGAAGTATTACTATCATCACAGCGGCTACATCGGCGGCCTGAAGGCTGTACAGTACAAGAAAATCATGGCGGAAAGACCCGAATTCGCTTTCGTGAAAGCGGTAAAGGGAATGCTCCCCCACAACTCCATCGGTGACAAGGCTATAACCAGACTCAAGGTCTACGCAGGCGAGCAGCACAAGCAGCAGGCTCAGAAGCCCGAAACACTGGCGTAATTAACAGGAGGTAATTGTAATGTATAACGAAGCTCAACCCTACTTCTACGGCACAGGCAGAAGAAAAAAATCAATAGCCCGCGTACGCCTTGTTCCCGGCACCGGCGCTGTTACCATCAATAAAAGAGACATAGACGAATATTTCGGTCTCGAAACCCTGAAGCTCATCGTCAACCAGCCCTTCGGCGTTACCGAAACGGCGGGTAAATTCGATATAATCTGCTCCGTCAAGGGCGGCGGCATCTCCGGTCAGGCAGGCGCTATCCGCCACGGCGTTGCAAGAGCGCTCTTAAAGGCTGATCCCGAGTACCGCACCGCTCTCAAAAAAGCCGGTCTGCTCACGCGTGACCCGAGAATGAAAGAGAGAAAGAAATACGGTCTCAAAGGCGCCCGTCGCGCACCCCAGTTCTCGAAGAGATAACTGCACAGAAAAGATCCTGTTCATGCGGGATCTTTTTTTGTCCGAGAACCATTGACAAACGGCGGCAGTAATGATATAATTCATTGCAGACCATATAAGTGAGGTATTACTATGAAAAGGTTTTTGACTATACTTCTTTTGCTTGCTTTACTGCTTTGCTCCTGTACGTCCGGCGGGGAAGAGCAGACGACGGAAGGCGAGACCACCGCCGCTGCAGCGACCGAGCCGGCGGAAACGGAACCGGAGGAGACCGCGGTAGCCCACGAGGCGAAGACGGCTGACGGATTCCGCTTCAGCATGACGCCTGCCGAGACTGTTACGGAAGCGTCGGGCGAGGTCGATGTCAGTCTGAGGAACTCAAACAGTTACACCGTCGCGTTTGAAAGCTGTTTTTACGGCCCGCAGAGCATGGTGGACCGGGATTCACATCATATGGGAGACCTTTACGTCGCCGCGGTCTACGCCAAAGAATATCCGCAGGATACGGGATATTTTTACGGCGAGTTCACCGGAGACAGGTTCAGCGATTATATGACGTACAACGGCGGCGAGCTCAGAATATACGAGGGCAAAGGCAATTACGCCAGATACAACGATTCAAAACTTCTCTACACCCAGCAGATAGATACAGACGGCGATTTCCGCGGGGCGGGTGATTTCAACGGCGACCGCTTCACGGACCTGCTTTTCGTGACGAATAAAAAGTCTGCTCTCATCGGCTACGGCTCCGAGGACGGCTTTACGTTCGCATCCGCCGGCGTGCTGCCCGACAGCGGCGATTTCAGCAAAGAGGATTTCCACACCGGCGATATGAACGGCGACGGAGTTGACGACATAATAGCGGTAAAGGGCTTTGACACGTCGTCATGGACGGTCAAGGACGGAAAAGCGGCGCTTTACGCGAAAAAGCAGCTCAATATAAAGGACGAATACAACTGCTTCTGTATAGCCGATATCAACACGGACGGCTTCTGCGACCTCATCGTCGCGATCGACGGTCTCGGATTGAGAACGTATTTCGGACGCGTCGACGGTCAGTTCGGCCCTTACGAGAATGAAATAGGCAACGTCAATCTATATCCCACGTGGGAAAGCAATCTGCCGATAAAATATATGACGCGCGGCGACACAAACGAGGACGGCGTCGACGACATCGTCGCAACGATGAAGATCAAAGCGAACAAGG
The DNA here is from genome assembly GCA_902784545.1 of uncultured Ruminococcus sp. Classification (GTDB taxonomy): domain Bacteria; phylum Bacillota; class Clostridia; order Oscillospirales; family CAG-272; genus UBA1248. The sequence continues at coordinate 5,632 of CACZVC010000130.1, forward strand.
ACTTCGGCATATGCTCGCTCACGTATCCGACGGTGGCGCCGGCATACGACTATTCCACGCACATAATCAAAAAGACGGACGGCACGTATATCCTCTATAACGGCGGTCTGTACGTCGATTACAACAAAGATAAGTACAACCCGACGGACGGCGACCACGTTCTCGTCTATACTTCGGACGACGGCAGGCACTGGCACCGGAATCTCGAAGCGCCGGCATTCTACCTCGGCGGCGAGCTCGGCGTCAGCAACGAATGGTGGAGCGGCAATACGATAGAGCCGGAGGTGGTGTGCGTCGACGGAACTTACTATATGTACTGGCAGTGCGAGAACTATACGCATCTTGAAGACGGAACTCTCATAGGCCATGACAAAATAGGCGTTGCCACGTCGACTGACGGACTCCATTTCGAACGTAAAACGGATAAACCCGTGATCGTCAACGAACCGGAGTATTCGTCGTTCGATCATGAAGAGGTGATCTATTATCCGGACGATCCCGACGGCCGTCCGTACTGGATGTACGTGCGTCACGTCGTAAGGAACGTCACGGTCAGATACTGCCGCATCCGCTCCGCCGATCCGTTTGAATTCGATTACAAGCAAGTCGAGCGCGTCGACAATCTCCAGGGTCTGGGCGACCAGATCGGCTGGCTCAGGCTCGACGGCGGCGAAGTGCTGTTCGTCCGCATCGGCTGCGCATACACGCCCGCCTCGACCCCGGCGCTTCAATTTTCAAAGGACGGACTTAAATGGTCCAATTTCGCGGTCATTCTCGCCGGCGTCGACAAGACCGACGCGCCGGCGAACACCGGTACAAACGTGTATTTCGCCGGCTTCTCGACGATAAACGGCACGGGAGAGATAGAAAAGCTTGAGGACGGCCGCTTTAAATTCATCTACGGCGGCTGCACTTCCGAGTCGCCCGTGGCGCCCGCGATATTCTATTCGAGCGTCGGATGCGGCGAATGTATTCTCAGTATCAAGGAGATCGAGCAATGAAAAGACAGATCGTCAACATCATCAACTTCATCCGCGGGTGTGAGCCGCGGCAGGAGACGGATCTGTATACGCCTGTCAGGGAACAGATCGGGCCGGTAAATCAATAAGCTCTTCCGTCAACCTTCCTTCTCATGTACGATACGCTGTGCGATAACAGATTCATCGATGATCAGTGGGGGACGGACGGCTGCACCTGCCGCGCTCCGCAGTTCTCCAAGAGATAACGGAACAAAATACAAAACTCCGAGGGAATGCAAGGTGCTCTAAAGGACACTAAATTAAAACTGGCTGAGGTAAGGATAGTTGATCCTTATTCCAGCCGGTTTTTTGTCGCATACCTCTGCAAGCTGGAAGTTTGTGTGCCAAACATCAAAAGAGTGAAATCTTTTGCCTGACGGCAAAAGATGAAATCTTCGGGCGCTGCCCTCAGGTGAAATCGAACGCTGACGCGTTCGGTGAAATGAAATCCACCCACCGCCGTCGAGGCGATTTCACTGCCCGAAGCGACTTGTCCTTTGGGACAGTCGGCTAAACCGCGGAGTTTTTTTATCTGCTGCGTAATTACAGCGGAATTTTTGTCCAAATGTATTGACCTGCGCGAAAAAGCGTGATATAATGACCCGTAACGGCAAAAGCGACGTATAATGACGAAAAGAGGGACAAACAAGGAATAATATAAATATCGTCCGTTTTTTTGCCGCGGCAGCAAAAAAATAAAATATTATATAAAAAAGCGGCATAATACTTGACTTATTATTTGTTTTATGATATACTTGTAAACTGGGGGGTGAGGATTTGACAAAAATCAGAGTTTTGTTCCCGTATGTTGAAGCAGGTTTTGGTCATATTATGCCCATGAAGTCGATAGACCGGGCGTTCCGCGCAAAATACGGAGACAAGGTCGAGGTCGTGTCTTCAAAATTCTACACCGAAACGAACGACAGCAATTTGATAAAATACGAAAAAATGATATCACGCCAGGTGCGTTTATATAACAGAGCGCCGTTGATAGGTCATCTCGGGTCTTTGGCGAGCGCCGTTTTCGGAGTCAGGCTGTCTACTTTCGCCTGTATGAAGCTTATGTCGCCGATAGCCTGCAAAAAAGGTATCGAGCATATGAGAGAGCTGAAGCCGGATATCGTTTTCAGCACGCACTGGGCGTCAAACTACTGCGCGGAAAAGCTGAGTAAGGAAGAAAAGCCGTACACGGTCATGTACTGCCCCGACGCGCAGCTGAACGAGCTGTTTGAATATCCGTGCGACCTTATGCTCATAAGCATGCCTTACGGTTACGAGAAAGCTCTGCGCAAAAAGCGCTACAACATACATAATTTCAAAATGGTGCCGTTTCTCATAAGAAACGAGGCTTTTGAAATAGATACGGACAAAAAGCGGCTGAGAAAAAAGCTTGGTCTTCCGGAGGACAATTTTACCGTCGTTTTAGCCGAGGGCGGCTACGGCATCGGCAAAATGGACAAAATGACGAGGGAGCTCCTTAAAGAAAAAATACCGCTTACCGTAATAGCTGTCTGCGGCACGAACAAAAAGCTCTACGACCGTATGAAGGAATACAAGAGCACGGAATACGTGAAATTCCAGCCGTTTTCGTTTGTTGAAAACATACTCGAATATGAGGCGGCGGCCGACGTATTCTGCGGCAAAAGCGGCAACATTTTAGCCGAATCCACGTTTTTCGGCAATCCGTCGATAGTCACGCACTGCGCAAATCTCATTGAGCACAACATCGCCGACCATTATATGAACACCGTCGGCTGTACGATAAAGCAGTTCAACGTTAAAAAAGCGGTCGCGCTTATAAGAGATTTTGCGCGGGACGAATCGCTGATAAAGCCGTACCGCGACGCCGCGGTCTCATACCACGGCAATTTCGGAGCGGAGAAGACGGCGGATCTTTTGTGGGAAATAATAAAGGAAAAATATCCTGAAATAAACGACAGATAGGTGGAAATGAATTATACTGATATTGTAATGCTCGTGACGAACGTGCTTATAACCCTTCTCGGGCTTGTAATGGCGCACTTCGCCATATTCGGTATCGTCGGCACTTTCAAGCGCAAAACGTACCCTAAAACAGACAAAATCAATAAATACGGACTTATAATCCCCGCGAGGAACGAGGAGGCGGTCGTAGCCGGACTTATAGAGAGCATAAAGAAAAACAATTATCCGCAGGATATGCTTCATATATTCGTGATAGCGCACAACTGCACGGACAAAACGGCGGAAATAGCGCGCAGTCACGGCGTTACCGTTTATGAATACAACAACCCTGAGGAAAATACGATGGGTTATGCGTTCCGTTATCTGTTCTCGTGCATAGAGCGCGATTTCGGCACGCAGAATTACGACGGCTTTTTCCTGTTCAACGCGGACAACCTGCTCGATATAAACTACATATCGAAAATGAACGACGCGTTTGAGTTCTACAACCGCGATTCCGTTATCACGTCATTCAGAAATTCCAAAAACTTCGGCAAAAATCTCATATCCGGTCTGTACGGTATGTATTTTGCAAGCGGATGCCGGTTTGAAAGCCGCGGCAGGACCGTGCTCGGCTGCTCCACGAGAGTGCAGGGAACCGGTTATCTGATAAACTCAAAGGTCGTAAAAAACGGCTGGCCGTACGTTTCGCTTACCGAGGACTGGGAATTCACGGCGGATCAGATCTTATACGACAACAAGATCCGCTACTGCGACGAGGCGGTCTTTTACGACGAACAGCCCACGTCCGTCAAAATAATGTGGCGTCAGCGCGTGCGCTGGTCGCGCGGACATCTGCTCGTGTTCTACGCCCGCTTCGGCGACCTTTTCAAGCACCTTTTCAAAAAGGAAACGAAGCACAGATTATCATTATACGACATTACGGCGTATATTCTGCCGTCGCCGCTTTTCATGATGATCTTACAGGCTTTGCAGTTCGCTTTGATGATGCTCGCGCCGGTATTCGACAAAAGCGTTACGCTGTCGCAGATATTTCTCGGAACGACAAATAATATCCTGTTCTCAAACGGATTGATATATACGTGGACGCGCTCCACCATATCGACGTATCTGCTTATGGTCGTAATGGCGGTCACGCTGTTTATAACGGAGCGCAAACGCATAAAGGGCGTAAGTCTGTGGCAGAAGATACTCATAACCGTCGTCTGGCCGTTCTTCCTGCTCTTACAGCTTCCCATCGACATACAGGCGTTCTGCTCGCGCCACCTCGGCTGGAAGCCGATACCTCACGACGATAAAACGTCGTTCGAGCACGTCAACAGTTGAATACGCCCGGACGGGCAGTTTAAAAACACCGATTCAAAAGCAGACTGGACCGACAGTCTGCTTTTTTAAAAAACATACGTTTCAAGGAGGCGGATATGATAAAGATAAACGGTATTTATTTCGACAGAAAATACAGCGGGGAAAAGATTTTTGAAAAACGTATGACCTCACGCAAGCCTGTCATAAGCTGGAGCTGTACCGGCGGCGAGGGTACGGCGCAGACAGGATATGATATAGAGATAAAAGACGGCGGAAAAACTGTCTACAAATACGCAAAGGAAACGGCGGAGCAGACCTTTGTTTACGGCGGCGAGCCGCTGCCGGTCGACAAAGAATTGACCGTTTTTGTAACGGTGATATGCACCGACGGGCAGAAGGACACGGCGAAAAGCATGTTTTTGTGCGTCGGTACGCTCGACGCGCCGTGGATATGCGCCGCGGAGGACAGAGCAAACGTCCCCGTGATATTCTCAAAGCGCATCGAAATAAAAAAGCCGGTAAAAAGCGCGTATCTTTACTGCTGCGGAATAGGCTATTATAGAGCGGAAATCGACGGGTGCGAAGTTTTATACGACGATTACGCGCCGGCGTTTTCGGATTATACAAAAACCTGTTACTATAACGTTTACGAAGCGGACGATCTGAAACGGACGGGCTTTCACGATATAGAGATAACCGTCGCCGACGGCTGGCGGCGTATTTCAAGCGCGTTCGTCGAAAAAAATTTAGGCGGCAGGAAAATAGAATTCGACGGCGTGCCGTGCCTGTCGGCTGAAATCCGTATTTATTACGAGGACGGCGACAAAGAGATAATAAGCACGGGAGAAGACTGGTCGTATAATTACGGGCATATAACGTATTCAAATATATATAACGGAGAACACGTCGATCTGACATCTGCCCCGACGGAAAAACGCGCGGCGGTCTTATATGACGGAAAGCTCGGCGTAAGAAGATTTCAGACGCTTCAACCCGTTTCGTTTGACCGTTTCGACTGCGTTTCGTGCTTTAAGACCGGGGAAGGTTACGTTTATGATTTCGGTCAGAATATAGCCGGATACGTCAGGCTCTGTATCCCGAAGCTTGACCGCGGCGACAAGGTCACGTTAAAATACGGCGAAATGCTTAACGGTGACGGCACGATATATACCGCCCCTCTGCGCGAAGCCGAATGTACCGACGTTTTCATATCCGGCGGTGATGAATCCGTGTTCGAGCCGAATTTTACGTTCCACGGATTCAGATACGTTCAGATATCGGGTCTGCCGTACCCGGACAAGGATTCGATAACCGCGTACGCCGTGTTTTCGGGTATAGACGGCGGCTCCGGGTTCGAATGCGGCTCTCCACTCGTGAACAGGATACATTGGAACTCGTATATGACGGAACGCGACAATATGCTCTCGATCCTCTCCGACTGTCCGCAGCGCGACGAGCGAATGGGCTGGCTCAACGACGCGACGGTAAGATTCGAGGAAACGCCGTATAATTTCGATATCGGCGCGATGTTCCCGAAAATAGTGCGCGACGTGCTTGACGCGCAGAGGGAAAACGGTATGATAGGCTGTACCGCGCCTTTCATTTTCGGTCAGCTTCCCGCGGACCCGGTCTGCTCGTCGTTTCTCATCGCCGCGGAGCGCGCGTATGCGTTTACCGGCAACACGGACGTTATAAAAGAGGGCTTCGAGGGGTTTGAAAGGTGGGAAAAGGTGCTTCTCGACCGCTCTGACGGATATATAGTGAATTACTCGTATTACGGCGACTGGGCGGGACCGTCCTACGCCTGCGTAACGGAGGAATTCGCCTGCTCCGCCGTTACGCCGGGCATACTTATGTCAACGGGTTATTCGTATTTCAACTGCAAGCTGCTGAAAAAATTTGCGAAAATCCTCGGGTATAAGGAAAAAGCCTTATATTACGCGGAGCTGTGCGATAATACAGCCACCGCGTTCAATGAAAAATGGGTGAACGCCGAGACCGGCGAGATAGAATGTAACAGTATGGGCGCGTACGCCTTCGCCCTTTGGCTCGGCATACTGCCCGAAAACGTCCGTCCCCTCGCCGCTAAGCGTATGCGCGACGACCTTGTTGAAAGGGAATACAGATTCACGACCGGCAATCTGACGACGAGATATTTGTACGATATGCTTGCCGAATACGGATATATAAACGAGGCGTGGACGCTTCTCAACCGCGTGGAATACCCGTCGATCGGCTTTGAGATAAATCACGGCGCGACGACCGTCTGGGAGCGCTTCGAGCTTAAGAAAAACCCGGATATGAATTCGCATAACCATCCGATGTACGCCGCGGTCGATTACTTTTTGCACGCGTATCTCGCAGGTATAAAAATCACAGGCGCGGGCTGTACGCGTATAAGCGTAAAGCCGTATATGCCGGACGGCCTTTGTTACTGCCGCGACACCGTCCGCACCGTCCTCGGCGATATCGAGGTCAGATGGACCGTCGAATTCGGACAGAAAAGCCTTTATCTGACGGTACCCTTCGGAATGACCGCGGATATTGATTTCTGCGGCGTGAAGAAAACCGTCGGCGCAGGCTCGCACATTATCGGCGTCGATGAATAACACAGGGTAAAACGATAAAAAGGGGCTGTCGCATTAAGTGACAACCTCTTTAATGTCCTTTAAGGGACAATTCATGAGCCGTAAGGCTCAATTCATGTTCGATACGAACAATT
>CACZVC010000131.1 GCA_902784545.1 uncultured Ruminococcus sp.
AACCACTATATGGTGATAACGAAGGAGATGGCGGAGGAAGCTGTCGCCGAGGTCGACAGAAGACTGGAGGAGAGCTATGGGCAGATTGACTGATCATATCATCCTTGAAAACAAGGAAATGCGCGCGGCTTACTGCGAGGCGCTTATCGAAGCGCAGAAAAAAAGCGGAAAAATTGTCGCGGTCGACGCGGATGTCAGCCATTCCGTCGGAACGGAGCCGTTTTACAAAGAGTTTCCGGGACGCGCGGTGAACTGCGGCATAATGGAGGCTGAGGCGGTGGGCTTGTGCGCCGGAATGTCGGAAACGGGGCTGATACCGTTTTTCCACGCCTTCGGCGTTTTCGCCACGCGGCGCGTTTTCGACCAGATATTCTTGTCCTGTGCGTATCAGAAGCTCAACGTGAAGATAATCGGCGCCGATCCCGGCGTCACCGCCGCCTCGAACGGCGGCACACATATGCCTTTTGAGGATATGGGGCTTATGCGGCTGATACCCGGCTCCGTTATAATCGAGCCCGCGGACGTGACGATGTACCCGGCCGCCGTGTCGTATATGGCGGAAAATTACGGAGTGCACTATCTGCGCACCTCGCGCAGAAAAACGATGCGCATATATCCCGACGGCGCGAAATTCACGATAGGCAAAGCGAATATGCTGAACGACGGCAAAGACGTCTGCGTAATCGCCTCCGGAATTATGGTGTACGAGGCGCTCAGAGCCGCGGATATGCTTGAGGAAAAGGGCATTTCGGCGCGCGTGCTCGATATGCACACGATAAAGCCTCTCGATACCGATGCGGTCGAAGCGGCGGCGCGCGACTGCGGCGCGATAGTCACCGCGGAAAACCACAACGTGACGGGCGGTCTCGGCTCGGCGGTGTGCGAGGCGCTTGCGGAGAACAGTCCCGTTCCCGTTGAGCGCGTCGGCGTAAAGGAATCCTTCGGCGAGGTCGGCACGCAGGACTATCTGATGAAGCGCTTCGGTCTGACGGCGGAAAACATCGCCGCCGCCGCCGAAAAATGCATTTTAAGAAAAACGATTTGAGGCAAGTCATGAAAAAGATCATCTCTGTTATATTGGCGGTCATGCTCGCGGCGTCTCTCTGCGCCTGCGCAGGGACTTTAAAAGACAAGGACACGGCGACCGCCGCGGAAACGGCGGATCAGACGGATACGGAGCAGACGGGCGCGGCGCCCGGCGGCGCGTCAAAGGCGGATTACGGCTGGATCAGCTTCACCATGCCCGACGGCTTTGCCGACGCGAAGGAAACGGATCAGTACGTAACCGTTCAGAGCAAAAGCAACAATAAAATATTCTTTCGCATTGCGCGCGACTATATGATGGATATGACGCTCGACGCGATAGTGAACCTGCAGGTGTCGAACAACCCGGAAAATTATTCCGTCGGAAAGACCCTGTCGTACGGCATCTTCACCTACAAAACGGTGAATTTCAAATCTAACGGGGCGGAAAGCCGTATGTTCTTTGCGGAAGCGGGCGACGGCGTCCATTTTCTGCGCGTTACGGCGTTCGGTCTGACCGAGGACGATCAGGCCGAAGTCTCTTCAAGAGACAAAAATCCTTTCGTGCTCGAGGCGCTGCAAAACACGGGCAACGAAATATTCAACGTGGGCTGCACAAAGGACGACGGTGCGCTCACGTACATCCAGACCGGACTTATGGCGGGGATCGCGCTCAACACCGGCGCGGCGGATTTCGTCGTCGGCGGCTGCGGCACGGGTCAGGGCTTTCTTATGTCCGCCATGCAGTACCCCGGCGTATTCTGCGGACTTATACAGGATTCGCTCGACGCGTGGCTTTTCTCGCAGATAAACGGCGGAAACTGCATTTCGCTCGCGCTCAACAAAGGCTTCGGCTGGGCGGGCGACGTAAACCTGAAATACATCTTCGAAAAGCTGTTTCTCGATCCGCCCGGACGCGGATATCCGCTTCACCGCGCGGAAAGCCAGCAGGCGTCGCGCGCTCTGCTCGCTGACATAAGCAAAAACGTACATAAGGATTTTGACGAGATACTGAAAACCGTCGACGGCGTGACGCTTGACGCCGTTATGAATCACAAACCGTTTAAGGAGTTTATAGAAAAGTATGGAAAGGCTTGAATTATTTATAAATAACGAATACGTGCCGTCGAAGACGACCGAATATTACAAAATTTACAACCCCAGCACGGGCGAGATAATCGCCGAGGCGCCGAAATGCACCTCGGACGAAGCCGAGCTTGCGATAAAGAGCGCCGCCGAGGCGTTCGAATCGTGGAGGAACGTGCCGGTTTTGAAGCGCGTACAGGTCTTATACAAGGTAAAACAGTACATCGACGAGCATCTTGACGAGCTTACGATGAGCGTCGCCCGCGAAAACGGCAAAGCGTGGGAGGAGGCGAAGGGCGACGTGCTCAAAGCGCGCGAGGCTACCGAGCACGCCATCTCGATGCCGTCGCTCATAATGGGCGAATCCCTTATGGACGCGTCGAACGGCTACGACACGGTGTTATACCGCGAGTCTATCGGCGTTTTCCTCGGCATCGCGCCCTGCAATTTCCCGGCTATGATACCGATGGGCTGGATGGTGCCGCTCTGCGTCGCCTGCGGCAACACGATAGTGCTGAAAGCTTCGAGCACGACGCCGATGACGGCACTGAAATTCGCCGACATCTACCGTCAGGCGGGACTTCCCGCGGGCGTTCTCAACGTCATAACCTGCGGCAGAGACGAGGTCGACCGTATGATGCAGAACGAAAACGTCAAGGGCGTTTCGTTCGTCGGCTCGACGAAGACCGGTCTTTCCGTCTATGAGCGCGCGTCGAAATACGGCAAGCGCGTACAGACGCTCTGCGAGGCGAAAAACCACGCCCTCGTAATGAGCGACGCGCCGGTGACGAGAGTCGCCGCCGGCATCGTGAACGCCGCCTACGGCTGCGCGGGCGAGCGCTGCATGGCTTTGCCGGTCGTCGTCGCCGAGGAGGCGATAGCCGATCAGCTCGTCGCCGAGATAAAGAAGCTCGCCGAAAACATAAAGGTCGGTCCCGCTTACGACAAGACGACGAAGCTCGGTCCCGTGTATTCGCTCAAACACAAAAACGAGATAATCGAGCGCATCAACAAGGGCGTCGAGGAAGGCGCGGAGCTTGTGCTCGACGGCCGTAACGTCACGGTCGAGGGCTTTGAAAACGGATTTTATTTAGGTCCGACGATATTCGACCACGTTACCGAGGATATGGACGTCGGCACCTACGAGATATTCGGTCCGGTGCTTTGCATCAAGCGCTGCAAGAGTTTTGAGGACGGCCTGAGAATGATGAACGACAACCCGTTCGCAAACGGCTCCGTTATCTACACGAGAAACGGATATTTCGCGCGCGAATTCGCAAAGCGCACGCACGGCGGCATGGTCGGCGTAAACGTCGGTATTCCCGTGCCGGTCGGCGTGTTCCCGTTCAGCGGTCATAAAAAATCGTTCTTCGGAGCGCTCCATACGCTCGGCAAGGACGCTGTCAAATTCTATACGGATTCAAAGTGCGTGACGACGCACTGGTTTACCGAAGAAGAGGAGAAGGATACAAACGTCAGCACCTGGGACGGAACGACAAATCAGTGACATCATTATGAAAAATCATCTAATAAAGACAGGCGCGATACTGCTCGCCGCCGCGTTTCTGCTCCCGCTTTCTTCCTGCGCCGGAACGGAAACGCCGACGGAGGCGGAAACGGCCGCGGAACAGACCGCCGGGGAAACGACCGCGGAGCAAACAACCGGGGAGGCGACCGAGGCGCCGCCCGAGCCGGAGAAAATCACGCCCGGAGAAGGCGAAACCGTATCGCTTCTTAACGCCGAGATGACGGCGTGGCTTTCCAAATACAAAAAATCGCGCCTTGACAAGATCTGCGACTTTACCGAAAAATGCGCACCGGTGCCGGTCAGCTTTTACTGGGGCGGCGATTACGACTACACGAATCTTTTCGTATCGGAGAACGCCGATCTTTCCGACCCGCTCGTGTTCTTATGCTCGGGCAAAGGCGCCGAAATAGAGGAGCTTTTGCCCGGCACGGATTATTACTGGCGGACGGAGAGCTATAAAGGCGGCGAAAAGACCGTGTCGGAAACGCACAGCTTCAAAACGCTTCAGACGCCTTTGACGGTCCTTATCCCCGGCATTTCCAACGTGCGCGACATCGGCGGCAAGGCGACGTTTGACGGCAAGCGCGTAAAGTACGGCATAGCGTACCGCGGCGCGGATCTCTCGCGCCTGACGGACGAGGGCAAAAGAAAAGCCGTCGACGTGCTCGGCATAAAGACCGAGCTCGACCTGCGGAATAAGGTGAACGGCACCTCCCCCTTCGGCAAGGAGGTAAAATACGTAAGCGTCACCGCGCCTTATTACGTCAACGTGACGGAGGACAGCTACAAGGACGATCTGGTGGCTGAAATGCGCGTTTTCGCCGATCCCGAAAATTTCCCGGTCTACTATCACTGCTCGCTCGGGCGCGACAGAACGGGGACGCTTACGCTTTTCCTGCTCGGTCTGCTCGGCGTGTCCGACAACGATATATATATGGATTACGAAATATCGTTTTTCTCGGACTGCAACGGCTATATCGAGGCAAGTCCGCCGGCTCCTTCGCTTATGACGTCTCAGCTCACGTCGCTTAGAAGCATGCTTGCGCCGGGCAAAAAGCCGCTGTACGACGGCGTGCGCGCGTTTCTTAAAGAGCTCGGCATGACGGATGAGGAGCTTGACGCGATAAGAGCCAATATGCTGGAGGACGTACAATGAAAAAGCTTCGTTTTATCTGTATGATCCTCTGTTTCGCCTTCGTTTTCGGGCTTTCCGTATATCCCGCGGACGGCGGCGCGAAGGCGGAAATACCGTACGCGGACTCAAAGGACCCGAAGACCTCTCCCTACTGGTATAAAACTATGGACGTTTACACGGAGGAAGAGGCGGCGGCGGCCGGCGTGCCCGAGGGTTACGGCGGCTACGTTATGAAGCTCGTGGACGATACGTCGATAGGCATAACCGTCGACTTTACGGAGCGCAGCATACCGGTATCGACCGTAAAGGCGCTTCACTTCCGCGTTTACTACACCGAACAGCAGCGCGAGGTCAGGGTCTCGATCGACGCGGGCGTGTCGTGGGTGCTCCGTCACGAGGCGAAAAATCCCGGGGTATGGGAGGACATCGTTATATCCGACAGCTCGTCTCTGAAACAGCTCGCTAACGCGGACGGCAAGCTCGGCGTGTTCGGCTTCGGCTTCCGCTGTTATCAGGACGTGCGTAATTCCGCGGTATATATCGACGAGATACGCGCGGAGCTGTACGAGGGCGACGACATACCGCCGGTGATAAGCTACGACGGCGATGATCACGTTAAAACCACAGAGGGCAAGCCGTTCGTATTAAACGTTTCCGCTTACGACGAGCAGGAAAAATCGTCCTTCCCGATCGAATACGTCTGGGACAAACAGGCGACCGACGGCGACGGCAGTCTTTTGAAGGGCGAATACACGCTGACTCTGCGCGCGAAGGACAGCTACGGCAACACGGCTGAAAAAACGCTGACCGTCACCGTGGGTGAGCGCGACGTAACGCCGCCCGTCATAAATTTCGGGACGGACAGTATCGAGACAGCCGCCGGAGCGTACGTCAAGCTGATAGTAACGGCAAGCGACGATAACGACGAAGTCACGGCAGTACAGACGTGGTCGGACGACGCGCTCGACAAAAAAGGCAGGCTGACGGAAGGTACGCACACGCTTACCCTCTCCTCCTCCGATCTGTCGGGCAACAAAACCGAGCTGACCGTGCAGGTCACGGCGAAATAAAAAGCCGTATCCGCCGCGCGGCGGATGACCGGTACGGCGGAGCGTAAAAGGCAAAAAAAGCGCGGCTGAAATAAGATACTGTCTTGTTTCAGCCGCTTTTCCCGGGCAAAACCGCTGTTTTGTAACCGCGAAAACAACGGCGGTATTAACTTTAAGTATATTCGCATCTTATAAAGGAGAACGGTAAAAATGGGCAAAAACGCGATACATATTTTAAAATCGGTAACGGACACGATAGGAAACAGCTTTATCATCACGACGGAGGACGGAAAGCTGATAGTTATGGACGGCGGCTTCGCCTCCGAAACGGATTATTTCATTTCATACCTGAAACAGGTCGCAGGGTGCGATAAGCCGCACATCGACGCGTGGTTCCTCTCCCACCCGCACGAAGATCACGTCAGCGTGTTTTTCAATATGCTTGACAATCATTACGGCGAATTCGAGGTCGACCGCGTATTCCTCAACTTCCCCTCGCGCGAGTATCTTGCGGAGGAGGACGAGTCCGCGGCGGATTCGATGGAATGGTTCTACCGCGTTCTGCCGAAATTCGCGGATAAAATGCGCATAGTGACCGGCGGCGACGTTTTTGAGGTCGGCGCGGCGAAGTTTTATATGTTATACACGCACGATTACGCGATAAGGTCGAACCGCGCGAACAACTCCTCGCTGATATTCCGTATGGAGCTCGGAGGAAAGAGCGTTATGTTCACGGGCGACGCCGGAGTCGAGGCGGGCGAAAAAGCCCTGCGGATATACGGCGGCAGCGGCCTTTTGAAATGCGATATGTGTCAGATGGCGCATCACGGACAGAACGGCTGCGACAGACCGTTTTACGAAGCCGTATCGCCCGACGTCTGCATCTGGGCGACGCCGTCGTGGGTATGGAGCAATGTCAACGGCACCGGCAATCTGAGAACGCTCGAGGTCCGCGCCTGGATGGAGGAGCTCGGCGTAAAACAGAATTACGTGAGCTGGAACGGCACCTCGGTAATCGAGCTTTAAACGGAGAATCCATAAAAATGTCTGACAAACCGGAGCTTTATAACAGTAAAGAATACAAAATATCGCAGAGAGCGTACACGCTTGAATGTATGTTCGAGTATTTTATCTCCCTGCTCGTCGCCGACGCTTTCATAGCGAAGCTGCTCAAATACTTCGGCGCGAGCGACGCGCTCTGCGGAGTGATTTCGTCCTTTATCTCGCTTTCATTTCTGTTTCAGATCTTTTCCGTCATCGTTATGGGCAGGATCAGAAACACGAAAAAAACGGCGATAATATTCCACACCGCCGCGCAGTTTCTGTTTTCGTGCCTGTATCTGATACCGTTTCTCCCCGTCGACAACGGCGCGAGGCGGATAATATTCATAATCGGCATACTTGCCGCTTATTTCGGAAACTATTTTGTGACCAACCTCATATACAAATGGGGCAATTCCTTCGTCGACCCGCACAGGCGCGCGCGCTTTTCTTCAACGAAAGAGATGGTATCGCTGTTTTCGGGTATGATAGTTTCGCTCGCGCTCGGCTACGCGATAGACAAGCTCGACGAAAGCGGCGATCTTACGCACGGATTTCTTTTATCGAGCGTTTGTATGTTCGTATTCTGCGCCGCGGACTTCATATGCCTTATGTGCATAAAAAACGACAACAGGGAAAAAAAGCCCGAAAAACCGCCGAAGCTTTCCGAAATAATGAAAAACACGCTCGGCAATAAAGATTACGTGAACACCGTTATACTTAAATGCCTCTGGTGGGGCGCGATCTACGTTACGATAGGCTTTCTCGGCACGTACAAGCAGGATGAGCTTTATTACACGCTCGCGCAGATACAGATAATAAACATAGCGGGCTGCGCCGGAAGATTCGTTCTGACAATACTTTTCGGCAGGTTTTCGGACAAACACGGATTCGTAAAGGGGATACAGCTCGCGCTGATCGTCGCCGCCGCCGGCTTTGCGGTGAATATTTTCACGGCGCCGGGCACGCGCTGGCTTATAATCGTTTTCATTCTGCTTTACAACATAAGCCTGGCGGGGACGTTCCAGAATATGATAAACATTTCCTACGCGTTCGTCGACGTAAAGTATTTCGTTCAGGCGGCGGCGCTCAAGGACTGCATAGCCGGGCTTTTCGGATTTATATGCGCCCTGCTCTCCGGCAGACTGCTCGCCGCGATACAGGAAAACGGCAACACGCTTTTCGGTATTCCCGTTTACGCTCAGCAGGTGCAGTCGGCGATATCGCTTATATTCGTCATAGCCGCGCTTATCTTCGCGCAGGTCACGCTGTCGCACAAAAAAACGATGATACAGTAACGGTATATAAAAGGGGCTGTCGCATTTGCGGCAGCCTTAATGATTTGCGTCTTTAATGCAAATCAATTCATGACGGTACGACCGTCAATTCATGACGCTTTGC
>CACZVC010000132.1 GCA_902784545.1 uncultured Ruminococcus sp.
CTCCGCGTTTCTGAAAAACGCGGTTATGAATTTGCCGGAGCCGTCCGGCTCGTCGCCGCCGGAGAAGCCGCCGGGGACGAATATGATCTGCGAGTTTTTCAGCTTTTCCGCAAAGCCTTCGACGCTTCGCCTTATGCCGTCCGCGGTCAGGTTGTTTATAACGAATATCTCCGGCTCCGCGCCCGCGTCCGCGACCGCCTTCGCGCTGTCGTATTCGCAGTTCGTACCCGGGAACGCCGGTATCAGCACTCTCGGCTTCACGCACTTGACCGCGGGAGCCGCGCGTTTTTCTGCGCTGTACGTAAACGCTTTGAGCGGCGTTTCGCTGTTTTTGATGTTGCAGGAATAAACTCCCTCGAGCTTGTCCTCGTACGCTTTGAGCAGATCTTTGAGCGACAGCCTCTCTCCGCGGTACGTTATATACGGCTCCGCGGTCGTTTCGCCTATGACTGTGCCGCCGATATCCTCCGCCGCTTCAAGCATAAAGCACGACGTTTTTCTCTCA
This sequence comes from uncultured Ruminococcus sp., assembly GCA_902784545.1. GTDB lineage: Bacteria > Bacillota > Clostridia > Oscillospirales > CAG-272 > UBA1248. The sequence continues at coordinate 506 of CACZVC010000132.1, forward strand.
AACAGGTCCTGTACGGTCAGCTTGTCGTTGAATCTGACGCCGGTCATATTGCCGAAAGCGGTCTTCATGACCGCCGCGGCGATACCGCCGACGCCCGGAACGTAACACGAAACGGCTTTGCCCGAGCGCAGAAGCTTTGTCACAGTGTCGTATAATTTCAGCAGGCTGTCTTTCTCCGGAAGCCCGTCCGATGTGTATTCCGGCGAAAGGAGCACGAGCTTGCGACCGGCTTCTTTAAGCTCCGGCGATACGATATCCCGCACCTTGCCGGTCGTCACGGCAAATGAAACGAGCGTTGGCGGAACGTCGAGATCTTCAAAACTTCCGCTCATCGAATCCTTGCCGCCTATCGCCGCTATGCCGAGATCCTTCTGCGCCTCAAACGCTCCGAGCAGAGCCGCAAACGGCTTGCCCTCCTTGCCGCCTATCGCCGCTATGCCGAGATCCTTCTGCGCCTCAAACGCTCCGAGCAGAGCCGCAAACGGCTTGCCCCAGCGCCTGCCGTCGGCCTTTGGCTTTTCAAAATATTCCTGGAAGGTAAGATACGTGTCGTTTATATCCGCGCCCGCCGCTGTCAGCTTGCAGACGGATTCCGCGACGGCGATATACGCGCCGTGATACGGGCTTTTTTCGGATATGTACGGATCGTACGCCCAGCTCATGACGGAGCAGTCGTCCGTGTGACCCTTTTCGGTCGATATCTTCTGCACCATCGCCTGTATCGGCGTGAGCTGATATTTTCCGCCGAAAGGCATAAGCACCGTGCCGGCGCCTATCGTCGAATCGAATCTTTCCGACAGTCCGCGTTTGGAGCAGACGTTAAGCTCCGCCGCGGTCTTTATCATATTTTCGGCAAACGCGCCGTTTATCTCTTTTTTATAAAGCTCCGGCTTTGCGGGCTTTACCGAGGTATGCTTTTCCGCGCCGTTTGAATTCAGGAACTCGCGGCTGATATCCACGATTTTTTTGCCGTTCCAGCGCATAACGAGCCTCGGCTCCTCCGTAACGACGGCGATCGGACACGCGCGCAGATTTTCCTTGTCCGCGAGCGCCAGAAACGCGTCGACGTCGCAGGGCGCCGTGACCACCGCCATCCTCTCCTGCGATTCGCTTATCGCAAGCTCGGTGCCGTCAAGCCCCTCGTATTTTTTCGGTACGGCGTTAAGGTCTATATCGAGCCCGTCGGCAAGCTCGCCGACGGCGACGGAAACGCCGCCGGCGCCGAAATCGTTGCACCGTTTTATCATACGGCATGCGTCTTTGTTTCTGAAAAGCCTCTGAAGCTTGCGCTCCTCGGGCGCGTTGCCCTTCTGCACCTCGGCACCGCAGTCCTCAACGGAATGAGCCGTGTGCGATTTTGAACTGCCCGTCGCGCCGCCTATGCCGTCGCGCCCGGTCGCGCCGCCCAGAAGTATAACGACGTCGCCGGGGGCGGGGCGCTCGCGCCTCACGTTTTCCTGCGGCGCCGCGGCTATGACCGCGCCTATTTCCATACGCTTCGCGGCGTAGCCCGGGTGATAGACCTCGTCTACTATGCCCGTGGCGAGCCCTATCTGATTGCCGTACGACGAATAGCCCGCCGCGGCGGTCGTCACGATCTTTCTCTGCGGGAGCTTGCCCTCCATGGTCTCGGAGACGGGGACCGTCGGATCAGCCGCGCCGGTAACGCGCATCGCCGCGTAAACGTAGGAACGGCCGGACAGCGGGTCGCGTATCGCGCCGCCTATGCACGTAGCCGCGCCGCCGAACGGCTCTATCTCCGTCGGATGGTTGTGCGTTTCGTTTTTGAAAAGAAGCAGCCACGGCTCGTCAACTCCGTCGACTTTCACGTTTATTCTGACCGTGCAGGCGTTTATCTCCTCCGACTCGTCGAGCCCCGGCAGTCTGCCCTTCGCTTTAAGATATCTCGCGCCTATCGTCGCTATGTCCATAAGGCAGACCGGCTTCGTCCTGCCTAATTCTTTTCTTACGTTTATATAATCCTCGTAGGCTTTCTGCAAAAGCGCGTCTTCAAATTCCACGGAATCAATATGCGTCAAAAACGTTGTGTGGCGGCAATGGTCGGACCAGTACGTGTCTATCATCCTGATCTCGGTTATCGTCGGGTCGCGCTTTTCGCTTATGAAATATTTCTGACAGAATTCTATATCGTCCGCGTCCATCGCAAGGCCGTATTTTGCGACGAAGTCCTCCAGCTCTTTTCTGTCAAGCTTTATAAATCCGTCAAGCGTTTTTACCGCCGTCGGTATCTCAAATCTTGTTTTGAGCGTCGCGGGCAGATCGAGCGAGGCTTCGCGCGCCTCGACGGGGTTTATAACGTATTTTTTTATCTGCTTTATATCGTCGTCCGTCAGCGCGCCGTATAAGGCGTAGACCTTGGCGGAGCGGATCTCGGGGCGCTCCTTCTGTGAGATTATCTGAATACACTGCGCCGCGGAATCAGCCCTCTGGTCGAACTGGCCGGGCAGATATTCGACGGCGAAAACGTAAGCGCCGTCAAGCTTCAATTCGTGGCTGACCGTGTCGAGCTGAGGCTCGGAAAAAACGGTCTTTTCCGCGTATTCAAACAGCTCTTTGTCTATGTTTTCCGCGTCGTAGCGGTTGAGGAGGCGGACGTTTTCAAGTCTTTTTATGCCGAGCAGCGAGCGGGCGTCGGACAAAAGCGTCCTCGCCTCGTTATCGAGCCCCGGCTTTTTTTCAACGTATATTCTGTAAACCATATCAGTTTTCCTTTGCGGCGAGCGCTCTTTTTCCTATATCGTGTCTGTAATACATATTGCCGAATTTTATTTCCTTTATCGCGCCGTAGGCTTTTTCCACCGCTTCCTTGAGCGTGTCCGCCGTGCGCGTTACGCCTAATACCCTGCCGCCGGAGGTGTATAATTTTCCGTCCTTTTGCTTCGCGCCGGCGACGTAAATACCCGATTTATCCTCCGGCAGGGTTATCTCAAAGCCCTTTTCGTAATGCTCGGGGTAGCCGTCGGAGGCGGCGATGACGCAGCAGGCGTGCCTGTCGCTGAATCTGACCTCGGTCCCGGCAAGCTTTCCGTCCGTCGTCGCTTTCATGATCGTGAACAGATCGGATTCGAGCAGAGGAAGGACGACCTGCGTTTCCGGATCGCCGAAGCGGCAGTTGTATTCGATGACCTTCGGTCCGTCCTTTGTTATCATAAGCCCGAAGTACAGACAGCCTTTGAACGTGCGCCCCTCGGCGTTCATCGCGTTGATCGTCGGTAAAAATATCTTTTCCATACATTCCGCCGCGACCTTTTCCGTGTAATACGGGTTCGGCGCCACGGTCCCCATGCCGCCCGTGTTCAGGCCTTCGTCGTTATCGTGCGCGCGCTTGTGGTCCATCGACGATATCATCGGAACGACGGTCTTGCCGTCCGTGAACGACAGAACGGACACCTCGGGACCCTGTAAAAACTCCTCGATAACTATCTTATCGCCCGATTTGCCGAAACGCTTGTCCTCCATTATGGACTTTACGGCGTCTTCGGCTTCCCGTCTTGTTCCGGCAATTATAACGCCCTTGCCGAGCGCGAGACCGTCCGCCTTTATAACGGTCGGGAGCGGCGCGGTCTTAACGTATTCAAGCGCTGACGCCGCGTTGTCGAACACCTCGTATTCCGCCGTCGGTATGCCGTATTTTTTCATAAGGTTTTTGGCAAATACCTTGCTTCCCTCTATCATCGCGGCGGCAGACGTCGGACCGAAGCACGGTATGCCCACGAAATTCAGCGCGTCCACACAGCCGAGCACAAGCGGATCGTCAGGCGCGACCACGGCGTAATCTATATCGTTGTGAACGGCAAAATTCACTATGCCCTCAATGTCCGTCGCCTTTATATCAACGCATTCCGCGTCCTGTGCTATGCCGCCGTTGCCGGGCAAAGCATAGATTTTTTCAATCTCTTTGTTTTCTTTTAATTTTTTGATTATCGCGTGTTCCCGGCCGCCGCCGCCTACTACTAAAAGTTTCAATTTGTACCTCTGGTTATCGTTATTCTTGGGGGTTTCCCACCCCTCCGGCGCGTACCGCGCCAACCCCCAAACCCCCTGTCCCCTCCCTCAGAATTTTCTGAGGGGGCAGCACGCGGGGCGTGAGGGGGGTACGCCCGCGTGCGCGGCTAAAGCCGCAAAAGTCCCCGATACTGTTTGGGCAAATCCCCGATATTCGGGGGGAGGCGGGGGTTTGGGGGTGGATAGGGGGCGGGGGAACCCCCATAATTTGTCGGCGACACCGACTCCTTTATTTCTTTTTATCCCCAACACGGGAAAAAATCAATATCTACCTGTTTCCAGTTTTCTGACAACAAATCGGAAAAATCTTCATCATCGTTTATGGTAAGTATGGCGTATCCTTCATGAGTTGTCGAAAAATATAAACATGAAGGATCATTTCTTATAAATGGATATGTAAACGGATAATCTCTGAATACTTCAAGATCCATCGGAACATCATTACTGTATTTGCCGTTTGGCCATAAATATTCAAATATGCAACCGATTTTATTTATCAGAAAATCTTTTGTTATATCATTACACAAAAAGAATTTAAGACTATAATCCTGATATGAATCATGCATGTCATACGAACCGTCATCCGTCTCAAACGTCCATATTTTATCCGCGTTAAGTTTCGGCGTTAAGGCAAAGCGTTTTATTTCATCAATGTAATCCATACGGTGAGACGGGACTTGCAGTGAAAAGATTTTTCCGTATTGAAAAAGCCTGTCTATCAGCTTAGCGTATTCTTCGCCTTTGATATCAATATCTTCGTCTGTCACGTCGTCAACATCTGTGAATAAATACTTTTTCATCTTTTTTCTTAATTCTTATTTTTTCAATGGTGGAACAACCTCATTCCCGTAAACGCCATTACCATGCCGTACTCATCGCATCTTTCGATAACGAGATCGTCGCGTATGGAGCCGCCGGGTTCGGCTACGTATTTAACGCCGCTTTTCTTTGCGCGCTTGATATTGTCGTCAAACGGGAAGAACGCGTCGGAGCCGAGAGCAACGCCGTCAAGCGTGTCGAGATACGCTCTCTGTTCCTCTCTTGTGAACGGCTCGGGCTTTACCTTGAAGTATTTCTGCCATACGCCCTCCTCGCAGACGTCCTCCTCGTTCTGATTGATATATCCGTCTATGACGTTATCTCTGTCGGGGCGGGCTATATCGTCCCTGAACCGCAAGCCTAAAACTTTGTCGGACTGGCGCAAAAACCACGTATCGGCTTTCGTTCCGGCGAGCCTCGTGCAGTGTATCCTCGACTGCTGACCCGCGCCGACGCCGATAGCCTGTCCGCCGTAGGCGTAGCAGACGGAGTTGGACTGAGTGTATTTAAGAGTGATAAGAGATATTATCAAATCCGCCGCGGCAGCGTCCGTCAGATCTTTGTTCGCCGTAACTATATTTGACAGAAGCTCTTTGTCTATCTTGAAATTGTTTCTGCCCTGCTCGAACGTAACGCCGTATACCTCTTTATGCTCTTGCGGGTCCGGCGTGTAGTTTTCGTCGATCTCAACTATGTTGTAGCCGCCTTTTCTCTTTGACTTCAATATTTCAAGCGCCTCCGGCTCGTAGCCCGGGGCGATTATTCCGTCGGATATTTCGCGCTTTATAAGCTTCGCCGTGGTGACGTCGCAGACGTCGGACAAAGCTATCCAGTCGCCGAAGGACGACATTCTGTCCGTGCCGCGTGCGCGCGCGTAGGCGCAGGCGAGAGGCGATTTGTCCAGATCCTCAACGTCGTCGACGAAGCACGCCTTTTTCAGCTTTTCGGGCAAAGGCAGACCGACAGCCGCCGACGTCGGTGAAACGTGCTTGAACGAGGTCGCCGCCGGCATACCGAGCGCGGCTTTCAGCTCCTTTACGAGCTGATAAGAGTTGAAAGCGTCAAGAAAGTTTATATATCCCGGCTTGCCGTTCAGTATTTTTATCGGCAGCTCGGAGCCGTCGCGCATATAGATTTTCGCGGGCTTCTGATTGGGGTTGCAGCCGTATTTCAGTTCAAATTCTTTCATTGTTCCACCTCATTTATTCTTATTTACAAGTCTGTCCGTTTCTTCGCCGGTGCAGAGATCGGTATATCTTACGTACAGAGAAATTTTGTTGTTCTCGTCGAGGCCGCGCCACAGCTTGTCCGTGAACTCGTCTATGCTGTCGGGTATCATAACTCTCTCCGGCTCGCCCTGAAACGTCGGTATCGGATTTCCGTCGGTGACGTAGGTGTGTATGAAGTGACCCAGCCCCGGCTGACCTTTATACGAGAAAGTGAAGCGGCAGCAGTCACAGCCGTTTTCGTCCTCGGATTTCAGAATGCTCATTTCATAAGTCAGCGGCTTGTCAAGCGTCATCATACAGCTTATGCGCGGTGTGAAATTCGGCTTGTCCGGCTCAAATTCGCGCGTTGCAAGAGCGCCCGCAAACGTCGCGCCGCATTTTACGCCGTCATATATCGTATCGGTCTGGTCGCCGTTTGTGAATATCAGCTTATTGCCGAGCTTGCGAAGAGCCGCGTATATGATAAGCGACGGATCCTCGACCTTTGATACTTCGAACGGCTCGGTGAATATTTCTCCGTTTTTCTTTGTAAAAACTCTGTTGCGGCTGTTGCTGCTCCTGCCCATTATAAAGTAGGCGGCGACGGCGTATCTGCCGTTCTCCGATTGTCCGGCGACGATCCCGCGCCCGACGTAGGGGTTGCCCGTTATTAGCTGTTCAATATCGTGCTTTTTGTAGATATCCATACTACACCTCACCGTTTAATATTTTTTTGCATACAAGCTCGGCGGAAGCGGGAAGTATTTTCCATTCCGCCTGCTTCATAACTCTTTTCTGCAGTTTTTCCGGCGTGTCGCCGTCGTGGATTTTTACGGCTTTCTGCATTATTATCTTTCCGCCGTCCGGTATCTCGTTTACGAAATGCACCGTAGCGCCCGTGACCTTTACACCGTATGCGAGCGCCGCCTCGTGGACTTTAAGCCCGTAATAACCCGCGCCGCAGAACGACGGGATAAGCGCCGGATGAACGTTTATAATGCGGTTTTCGTGCTTTTTCGTAAAATCAGCCGATAAGATCGACATAAAACCGGCTAAAACAATAAGCTCCGCGCCTTTTTTTTCTAAAATC
>CACZVC010000133.1 GCA_902784545.1 uncultured Ruminococcus sp.
ACGTCGGCTACGAATGGGATACGATGCCGGTGCTTACCGTCGGTCACGCGGTGACGGATGATCTGATAAACTGGAAGATAGAGCCGCCCGTGATTTCCGTCGACGTGAACGCTTTTGAAAATTATCAGGTCTGGTCGCCGGGCGTCGCTGCAAAGGACGGCGGATACTATATGTATTACACCGGCGTAAACCTGAACGTCGCACAGGCGATATGCCTCGCCGTATCGGACGATCTTTACGTCTGGCGCAAATACGAAAACAACCCCGTGGTGAAGCCGGGCGCGTGGTGTCCGTGGGACGAATCGCGCTGGTCGGACTGCCGCGACGCCATGGTTTTCATCGACGGCGGCAAGGCTTATATGTATTACTGTACGTCGACACGCACGGGTCCCGCCGTCGGCGTCGCCTCGTCTTACGATATGATAAGCTGGCGCGACGAAGGCGCGTATGCGTTCGACATCTGCGACGCGGCGCTCGAATTCGTAATGAAGCGCGGCGGCAAATACTATATGTTTTACACAAACTGCGGTCACGGCACCGCATACGCCGTCTCCGACGATCCGGTAAAAGGCTGGCGAAGCCTCGGTATGCTTATGCCGTGGACGGTAAAGCCGCTTTGCCCCGCAAACGTACCGTCGTGCGCGGAGGTGTTTGAATTCAAGGGAAAATGGTATATTTCAAGCTGTCTGCGCGAGCCGGGCTGTGAGCAGTACCTTGAGATCTTCTCACTCGAATGGAACGCCGACGGGACCGTAACCGTCGGCGAAAGGCTCGAATAAACGTTTTTTTGCGCGGGATGATAACGAAAACCGGTCGAAGCGAACACCGCTCCGACCGGTCAGCTTGAAGACAAAGTATTTACTCCCTTCGTCACGCCGTAAAACGGCGCGCCACCTCCCTCAAAGAGGGAGGCAGATCAAGGCTCCTCCTTCGGGGGAACACCGCTTCAACCGGTTTTTTCTTATTCACGATCAGCTTCGCCCGAGGACTATCAGATCGTCGTCCTTTGACAGGGTGACGGTCTCGTCGAGGGGGAGGTTATACCGGCTGTGCTTATCGGCGCCGATATATCCGAGCATTACGCAGCCGCGGTTTGCCAGACTGCGGCGCAGCTGCGACACGGTATGGGCGCCGTCAACGCCGAGCCTGCCGGCTTTTTTCAGATACAGCTCGCTTCCGCTGTTTGAAAGGATCTCCCTGAACATATCTATAAGCTCCGGGCTTTCCGCCAGCTGTGACAGGATGAGCGACGACATACTCGAGGACACTATAAAATCGGTGTGCTCTCCTTTGCCTACGAGCTTATGCGAATTTTCTTTCTGCAGCTCCACCGTTATATTGAAGCCGAGACCGGCGCTTTTGCGTATTTCGCGGAGATTCAGGAACAGGAATACCGCCTCCATATCCGCCTCGTCCGGGTCCTTGCCGTAGTCGTTCAGCACGACTATATGGCTCGCGGCGCACGCAAGTTCGCGCAGAGCCTCCGCGTTTTTGAGGTCGGATCCGCCATACGTAAGCTCATATCCTCTTTCCTTCGCGATCATATCCGCTTTTTCTTTAAGGCCGTCAGGCATATCCGAAGATACGAGGCGCACTCTCGCCACGTTTTCCGGCAGTTCTTCCATTATTACCGGCAGCGTTTCGTTGTGACCGAAAATGAGTATATCCGTCGGTTCCTCATCCGGGATATCCGCCGGCGGTATCTCTTTTTCGTCCGCGCGCGGAGCCTGTAATTTCAGCGCTTCCGGCTCGTCGTCGTCGGTAAAAACTATTACGCGGTCGGACGCTTTCAGGATCAGGTCGGCGGGCGGGTTGACCGTCGTTTTGCCGTCGCGGTAAATGCCCGCAGGCACGCCGTTTTCGAGCCGCGCCGAAAGCTCGCCGAACGTCACACCCTCAGTATCCGGCACCGGCACGAGATAAAACTCGCATCCGTCAAAGTCGAAGACCTCGCGGAACGTCTCTGCCAATCCCGTCTGCGTGCAGGAGTGCGCTATCATTTTGGCGATTATTATTTTGGTATGGAACGTTGATATGTTATTGTCTTCCGCGAGCGTTGCCGGGAAAAGATACCTGTTATCTGACAGTATCGCGCTTATGCGCACGTCGGGATCGCCTTTTTCGTCGAGCAGAGCCGTGACCGCCAGAACGGTCTTTAACGTTCTCAGGTCGTCCGTGGGATTGACTATGATCGCTCCCGCCGTTTCAAGCGAGCATTTTTCAAGCGAAGCGGGATCGGTTATATCGACCGTGCGGCAGACTATCCGCACGTTTTTCGGATATTCGAGGTTTTCGCTTATATCCTGCTCCATCCCGTCGCGCTCCGTATCCTCCGCCACAAGGATGCAGGCGGGGTCGTCTCCGGCGGCGAGGATAAGCTGGCGCAGAAGCGTGTATTCTCCGGGATAAAAGCCGAGAACGACCGTGTGACCGTTTTCAAGCACGCGGGAATTGCCTTTTTTGAGATCTCCTATCCTCTCCTCTATCGCGCTTGTGATAATACCTATCAGAACGCTCGTGAACAGCACGCCCGCGATGGCGGTGACGGACATAAGGATGAGATAGCCGACGCTGCCCTCCTCGTAATAGGGCATCCACGCGTTTATGACCGTCGCTATACTGTTCCAGAAGACGGAGGCGACCTCGCCCTCCTCGTTGAAGCCGAACAGGATTATAAGCCCGGCGATAAGCAGCGCAACGACAAGAGATACGACGATGAGTATTTTTATGAGGTTGAGCGAGCCCTTCGCCATACGGTTGTCGAACCAGTAGCCGAATCTTTCCTTGAAAGGAATACCTTTCGTTTTATTGCTTTTTGCTTTTTTCACAAGCCGTCCCTTCCTTTCCGCCGCAGAGAAAACGGCGTTTTTTTGATTTTATCGCAAAGGAATCATAAACCGTCATTTCCTTTGATCCGGGATGTTTTTGTAAACCGTCTCAAACTCCTCGCAAACCACTTTTGTTTTCGCGCTGAACGTTTTATTTACGGATCTGAGCTCATTTATAAGGAATTTTTCATGGACTTCTCTCCAGTATTTCAAAGACCTGTCGCCCTCTCCCTCTTTAAAAGCGTGCTCTTTTGTCACCGCGTCAAATTCCGTCACGTAAACTTTAAGCGTTCTGATTATACACACGGCTTCTTCTTTTGAATTCAGTATAACGCTGTAATCGCCCGCTTCGGGAAGCGGTTCGTTTTCCGCGGCGTAAAGGTCGTACGCCGAGCAGGTCGCGGTTTTTATCCCCCGAACGACCAGATCCGCAAGCTTGTCCGGAGCCTCGCCGAACGCCCACGCCTCATACGTCCCTTCAAGACCGGAGCTTTTCCATAATTCTTCCGCCGTCATATTTTACCTCCGCTGTTTCGCTTTTCAGCGATCTGATTTTTGCGCCGATACGGATATTACGAGAAGAAATCGTGTTTTTTGAAGCCCGCCGTCAGAAATCGAAAAGGACCGCTCTGCACGGCGAACCGTCGGCGCCGGACAGATTGAGCGGCGCGGCGGATAAAAAGTAAACTCCCTCGGGGACCTCTGAAAGTCGTATCCCCTCAAGCAGAACGACGCCCGCGCCGAGAAGTATTTTATGCACCGCCACAGGCGCCTCCTCCGGTCCGACGGTCTGCGATTCGTTGCCGTAAAGCAAAAGTCCGTTTTCCGCGAACACCGAAGCGGCTTCCTCCGATACGACCGCGGCGCCTTTTATAAGTATGCGCTTCGCCGCCTCCGGGTCGCGCTCCGCCGCCTTTCTGACTATCGCTTCGGCGTCGGTGCCCGTGACAGTCCCGTCGTGCTCCGCGACGTATGCCGCCCCCGCAAACGCTTCGAGGCTGACCTCGTCAACGGTTTTACCGCCGTTTATGAAATGGAACGGCGCGTCTACGTGCGTGCCGTTGTGAGCGCACATACTGAAAGCGGTGAGATTGCATATACCGCCCTTTTCAATGGAGGACAGCACCGTTCTTTCCGGCGCCGGATCGCCCGGGAAAACACGGCACCCGAAAACCTCCTGAGAAATATCGTATATTTTCATTTTTTCAAAAAACGCCTTTCTTTGTTTGGGCTTTTCCGTCCTGCGTTCCGCGCGAACAAACACGGCCGTAAGCCCTCTTTTAATCAAGTATATATCAAAATTCATAAAAAGTCAACCTGAAACAGAGACTTTTACGCTGAAAAAGGCTGTTTTTGTTATTTCTGCGCCGTTACGGCGCGGCGCGATGCGCGTTTTATCGCTTGACACAGACAAAAAAACGGTGTATAATAAAAAAAACAAAAAAATCTTTATTTTTTTGAAAGTATCTGACCGTGTCGTGAATCTTAATATATGAAGGACGGGAAAGAGAGCGGAAAAATGACGAAGGAAGAATTTGCGTCGGCTGTTACAAAAAGCGAAAAAAAGCTTTACATAGCGGCGTTGTCGGTAGTGCGCAATACCGAGGACGCGCGCGACGCCGTTGCGTCCGCCGTGGCGCACGCGTGGGAAAAGCTCGATACGCTCCGTGACGCTGATAAATTCGACGGCTGGCTTTTGAAGATCACGTACAATGAGGCGAAAAAGCTGAGACGCCATAAAAACGAATACGTCAGCCTTGAAGAAATAGGCGATTCGTTTACGTACGAAGCCGACCACGGCAGTATGGAGTTTTTCGACATCCTGTCGTCCGCGCGGCTCGACGGCAAAAGCGGACGCATAGTTATGCTCAGGTTTTTCTACGGTTACACGCTTGAAGAAATATCAAAGATCACAAACACGCCTCTTTCAAACGTAACTTCAAAATATTACAGAGCGCTTGACAAGATAAAGAAAACGATAAAATAAGGAGACACGGCGGTGAAAAAGGATAATTACAGGGATATAGAAGAATATTTAAGCGATAAAGCCCCGCGGCTTGAGCGGGATATAAACTATTCCGGCGCGGCAAGAGCGGCGGAAACCGTCGGCGGCAAAAAAGCCGGAAAAGAAAGCGGCGGCTTTTTCCGGACGCCCGCGATGCAGATCATAGGCGTGTTCCTTGTCGCGGTCATGGTCGGCGGCGGTACGTTCGGCGCGCTCAAATACCTTGAATACAGGGGCGCAAAGATATCGGGCTTGCAGGGCGGCACGGAAGCAACAAGCGAAAAACAGCTTAACGCGGACGTTGAGCACGGCTTCGGCTGCGACGACACGTACAGCTATGAGGAGGCGCTTTCGGAATACAAGCAGGTCCCGTATGAAGACAGCGACCCCGGCGGCTTTGCCGCGGTGCTTACGGGCGGCAGGCTGTATCAGCCGCAGGTGGATAAAATATCGACAACAGAAAAAACGTCGTTTGATGAAATATCGACAGCGCTTTACGACGTCGCCTTTTATTACGGGTGCGAATGTGTTTTCGGCGGCGACCTTGTTATTTACAACAACGTGGAAAACAGAAAAATGACGGAGCTTAAAGTTTCGCTTATAAACGAAACCGAAAAGCACGAATTCAAAAACGCGGACGAGGCGGCGGCATATTTACGAACGGTCAACGTAAGAAAAGAGTATTTTGTTCAAGCGCAGGTTACGTGGGACGATACGGATTTGCGTGACGTAGGTGACAAATATACAACCTACGGCGTCGCGTTCAGGCTTGTCATAACCGGGGACGGCGCGGACGTAATCGAGAAAAGCTCGGAATTCGGCGACGTCAGGACGATATGGCTTGATAACACAAATCGCGTCTTTGATCATGACAAGGGTCCCGTATATGAGGAGGTTGATATCGAGCTTCCGATTGAAAACGAATACAAAAACGTACACCGCCTCATATCAGACGCGGTGAGAGATCTCGGATTAGACGTTTACGTGTATCAAAACAAACAAAAGGTAAACTCCGGCTTCTGCGTGCTTGACTCCGGAAGACTTGTGATGAATTTCAAGCCGGACGGTCTGCGCTATATACCGACGTATCTGTTATACGCGGGCGACACGCCCTCCGGCCATCCCATGTTATTCTACGTCGATACTCAAGGATTGTCGGGTCTTGCCGACCAAAGTCTGCTGTTCCTTTGCGCCTGCGATACGGTGACGGGAAAGATAACGAAGCTTGACAGAACGTCGTCACGTTTTGAATTTATAATAAAAACAGATTATTACGGTTTAGGTTCACAAAAATATAAAACCACGAGGTCGTACGTGACGTATGACGAAAACAGCAAAGAGATAATATACGTTGTATATGAAACTATTACCTCTAATACTATTTACTCCGGAATAAACGACCGGACGTCAACGGAGAAGAACGTTATATATAAAGACAGGGTTGTTTATAACGGCGAAAAATACGAGCTTGAAAATCATCCTTACCTTGAGCAGACCGGCGATAACACGGAAAACGCGGAAACCGAAACGCGCGACCCGGCGGACAGGGTTATAATTGAGGTGAACGGACTTGAATATCAACCGCTGCTTATTTCGCAGGTTATCAGAGAGGGCGGAAATGAAGCGGAAAAAACGTACGGCTATGAACAGCCGGTCGTTATTGAATTCGATTCGCTTTCCGACGTGAAAATAATAGACGTCTCGGACGGTAAAAATATGTATATTACAAGCGTCAAGGTTGACGGAACGGAATATTATAACCTTACGGACGCTTTTGAAAGAATTGAGGAGACAAGGTCCGTATGGTCGGGCACAAGACTTAAAAACTACGTCGAGATAACGGCGACGTGGAATTACAAAGCGGACGGCGTTTACAATGAATATATGTACGGCTTTGATTTGTGGTATACAATTAAACCGGACGTACAGCCGCCGGAGGTTATGCTTGACCCCCCGGCAGCGTGGCTTAAGATAACGGCGGGGGATGAAGCTTACCGTCCGTCGCTTATAATCAAAAGAACGTACGGCAAAGACGGCGCGGTATCGGATACGGTGTATGAAGAAGAAGACCTTGTGATAACGTATAAAGCGGGCGACAAGCTGTCGGCGGAGAACACCGTAAGAAGCCCGATGCACGTGTACAGCGTGACGGTTGACCAGAATAAAGTATTTGATAATTTTGAAGACGCGTTTGAATACGTCCGCACGGCGACGCAGTATCAGGCGTACGCGACCTCGTACGTTTTGGCGGCGGTAGGCTGGGACGCGGATGAGATAAACGATAAAGATATGGAGAAAACGGAGTATCTGTTCAGCTTCAGAATAAAGTGCGATAAAACCTACGACGCGCCGGACGAGTACACGTCGACGGTACGGCTGAAAGCCGGCGACGGATATTATTCTCCGCTGCCCGTCAAGAAAACGGAAACGTATGAGGACGGGCGGAAGGACAACGTCACGTACTATTCGACGGAATATCCGCTTTTTATATGGGATTACGACGAGGAGCCGGATTTATCGGTTGAAACAGATTCGGTAAGCCTAATAAGTATCACCGTAAACGGTGCGGAAAAATTCTACACGATGAAGGAAGCGATGAGTTACTTACTGTCGCAGGCGGACAACCGCTTTCACGTGGAGTTTGATATGAAATTCGATATGGAAGCCGGCGTTAAAACCGTTTATACGTACGCGTTTGACGCGTTATTCAAGCTGCCCGCCG
>CACZVC010000134.1 GCA_902784545.1 uncultured Ruminococcus sp.
CGCGTTTTTGCCGGGATAAAGTATATCCGCCAAAGCGCGGCAGACGGCGGTCTTGCCGACGCTTTCCGGTCCTTTGAACAAAAACGACGCTTTGGGTCCAAAGCCGTCGGATAATAACGAGAACGATTTTATCAGCGCGCCGCTGATCGCTTTTATAGCCGCGCTCTGACCGAATACGGTTTGTTCGAGCCGTACTCGCAGATCTTTGAGCGCCGTTATATCCACCGCGCCGCATGACATAACGCTGAGCGTTTTTTTGATATCGTCCTCCGTCACACAGCCGCGCGCGCCCGCCGCCGCCTCGTCTATCAGATCTATCGCCTTGTCGGGCAAAGCTCTGTTTTTTATATATTTCTTTGAAAGTCTTACCGCCTCCGACAGAGCGCCGTCTGTTATTTTTACGTTATGGTGCCTTTCAAACTCGGGTCTCACGCCGCAAAGCATTGAAAAAGCGAGCTTTTCATCCGGCTCGTTTATAAAAACCGGCTGGAACCGCCTTGACAGCGCCGGGTCGTTTTCGACGTATTTTTCATATTCTCCGTACGTTGTGGCGCCGATAACGGTTATATCGCCCCTGCCGAGCGGCTGTTTCAGGATGTTTGACGCGTCTACCGCGCCCTCCGCGGCTCCGGCGCCGATGACCGTGTGAAGCTCGTCGAAAAACAGTATCACGTCGCCCCTGTATTCCGCCTCGGCTATAACGCCGCGCATACGCTCTTCAAAATCGCCGCGGTATTTCGTGCCGGAAACGAGAGAAGAGACGTCGACCGAAATAACGGTCTTGCCGTACAGCATATCCGGTACGTCGCCTTCGGCTATACGCCCCGCGATAGCCTCGGCTACTGCGGTCTTGCCGACGCCCGCCTCGCCTAAAAGACACGGATTGTTTTTCGTCCTGCGGCAGAGTATACGTATTATCCTTTCACATTCCTTTTGCCTGCCGACGCACGGCAAAAGTCCGCCTTCCTCGTATAAACGGCAGAGATCCTTTCCGTACTGTTTCAGATATCCGGTTTTTACCTCGCGGCCGAAAGATCTTGTACGGCTCTTGACGCCCGTTATCTGCGTAACGTCCGAGAATATCTCCGCCGGTTTAACGCCGTGCTCCGTTATTATACGCGACGCCGCGCATTCATCCTCCGACACCATAGCGAGAAGGATATGCTCCGTCCCCGTTTCGCCGTCGCCCCGGCAGGACGCCGAATCGCAGGCGTTGTCCAGGATGTGCCGCAGTCTTACGGAATAACCGCCGCCGTCGTCGACGCGTGAGGAAAACACGTTTTGAAAACCGGTAAAAGCGGCGGCGCTTTGCACGGTTATACCGCGGGCGGAAAGGATCTTGTACGCGGTGCATTCCTCTGTTATGAGCATCGCACGCAGAACGTGCTCCGAGCCGGTGAAGGGACAGCCGTCCGACTTCGATATTTCTGCCGCCGTATTCAATACCTTCACGGCGGCTTTTGTAAATCGCCTCATAAAAATACCTTTTTTTAAGATATTATAAACCGCGTTTATTTTTTATATTCGTTTACGAAGCAGAACATCGAATAATCGGAGCAGATGCAGTTCCACGTAACGACGTCTACGCAGCCGGTCTCGTCAAGCCCGTGGACGGACTGAAGTTTTCTGACCGCCGCCGCGTCGGTATCCGTATATACGCCCGTCGGCTCCGAGCCGTATTCATAGCCGTATTCCGCGGAAAGACAAGATAAAACAAGCTGTATGAACATGACCGTTTCGCTTTTTTCACCGGGCTTTACGATACAGCCGCCGCCCGGAAAAACGCAAAGCGGCTCCGGCTTGCAACGGTACGCCGTTTCTTTGTCGTATGAGTTTTTTATCATGTTCCACGTTTTTTCGTCCGCGTCGCCCGTCGGCCGCAAGCCGTTTTTTCTTTGATACGATATGACCGCGTTTTTTGTCTGCGCGCCGTAAATGCCGTCCGGTACCACTCGCGGCATATACGGGTCGAAAAGCGACAGACCATATAAAAACCGCTGAAGCTGTCTTATATATTCGCTCTGTGTTTTTTTCGTCATTGCGATGTCTCCGTTTCGTAAATATCTCCGCCGTACTGGTCGTTTGTAAAGCTCGAGCCGTTTGTTATAAGCTCGTATTCGTTTACTATCGCGTCCCACGTTATGGGTCCGGCGATACCCGTCACGGTTATGCCGAAAATGCTTTGTATCTTTGATACCGCCTCCCCGGTTTTCTCGCCGTAAGTCCCCGTTATCTCCGGCGCGTCAACGTCTTTATATACCGTCGCTATAACGGAAATGTAGTATTGGAGCCGCCTCACGTCGTCGCCGGACGAGCCGACCGTCAAAAGCTGTCCTCCGTACGGCGCGGCGACAGTCACGTCGTAATCGCGCGTTACGTCTGTTATCCCGAGATAAACGTCGTATATCGCAAACACCGTTTCGCGGTCGATAACGCCGGTCTGCGTGATTTTGAAAAGTCCCTGCACCGCCTTGACCGCCTCCTCCGTCTCCCTGCCGTATATGCCGTCGACCGTGACCGACGGCACCTCGATATAGTACGTCGCTATGGAATTGAGATAATACTGCAAAACCATGACGGTTATGCCGCTTTCGCCCGGGTACATGACGGACGGAAGCTGAAGCGACACCTCGTCGAGCGACACGCCCTCGCTTTGTATCTCGTTCAGCTTTTTCACGCCGGAATAAACAAACTGTATTCGGTACCACGTCGAGCGGTCGACGACGCCTGTCTGACCGAGACCGAAAATGCGCTGGAATTCCTTAACCGCCGATTCCGTTTCCTGCGTGTATACGATGGAAACGTTCGATATTTTAGGTATTGCCGGGTAGTTTTTGCCTATCCTGTTCAGCCGCAGAGCGACGAAGCGCACCGCGTCGTCCGCAACGCCAACGCGCAGCGGCATTGGAGGCACGGCGGCGCGGAACTGCCCGACCTGCACGTTTTCGACGATCTCTATATCGTCGCCGTAATAATACCTTAAAATGCGGTATGCGCTGTAACCTTCTTCGGCGAGGCTGACCGTGCCCCATTGAGAAAGCCCGGTACACGTCGTTGTCGTACCGTTGCAGTAAGAGGCGAAAAGCGGCTCGATTTTGCCCTCGCGCCGTATGTACGAGTTGAATATCTCATCGACAACGCGGCTTATCGTGTCGAAAAACGCGTGACCGCGTATATACGACTGATCCTCCGCGGTATTGTTCGTTATGTCGAACGGCAGATCGCGGCTCTTGTAGTATTCCGTGTATATCCTGTTCATCGCGAAGGATATTATCGCGTAAACGTTTGCCCGTATCGCCTCCTCGGGCCACGTCGGATATATCTCACAGCTTGCGCAGTTTTTGACGTAATCGGGAAAATCGACCGTAACGTTTTCCGCCGAGTTGTCGCGCGAGGCGCCTAAATGCACGGTTATCTTTTCGGGTATTACGGGTAAATACTCACTCAATTTCTTTGTCCTCCGTGTAACCGTTTTCAGGCGAGCCGGCGTAAGGAGGCAGATCAGGCGTGTATTCGTCTGTACCGATATTTCCCGAGGCGGTGTACGGAATAAGTATCATCCTCTGATCTGACACGATGCCCGGAAACACCGGTATGTTAAGGCTCACGAGCGGATAATATCCGTCGGATATGACAGTCACGTTATAAAGCGTATAGCCCGGCTCGGACTGACCGGACGAAAGCGAATTCGACAGCAAAGGCGCGGGAAGGGAGGACGGCGGCGTCTGACCGCTTTCATCCGTAACGAATCTGTATAAAGCCGTGTCCGCGCCGCCGCTGTCGTTCGATATCATCACCTCCGCGCCGGACACGGGAAAAGCGCCGCCCGCCGTCGTGACCGTGACCGTTATAAAACCGTTTTGTTCTGTCATCTTTATCTCCTTTCGATCGTTCATAATGCATTTTATGAAAAAAATCATCAAAGCTTGCATAAAAAAAGAAAAAAATCCCGCGTTTATGACGGCGGGCGATTGCAAACAATATTGAAAAAGGAGGCAGACAATGAAAAAGATCATATCGTTTTTGATTGCAGCAACGGCGATCTCCGCGCTGACGTGTCAGTATGCGGCGGCGGAATGCACCGATTATTATATAATGAGAAAAAAGGACCACGCGCGCCCGACGCTCGAGCCGGATATGAGGTATATGAGCGAATATGACGGTTATTATATCGGCAAGGATGAAAAAGTAATATATCTCACGTTTGACGCCGGGTATGAAAACGGCAACGTCGAACGCATAGTCGACACGCTCGACAAGCACGGCGCAAAGGGTACGTTTTTCGTGCTCGACAACATCGTTCGCCGCGACACCGATCTTGTTATGAAAATGGCGGAGCACGGCCACACCGTCGCAAACCATTCCGCTCACCATAAAAATATGTCGTATATGACGGCGGAGGAATGTGAAATTGAATTGCGACAGCTCGAATCGGTATATAAGGAGATGACGGGGAAGACCATGGCGAAATTTTTCCGTCCGCCGGAGGGAAAGTTCAGCCGCCGTCTTTTGAAAAACGTTTCCGATCTCGGATATAAAACGGTTTTCTGGAGCTTCGCCTACGCCGACTGGGACAATAACAAACAGCCCTCGCCAGACTATGCGATAAAGCTGATACTCGACAACACGCACAACGGGGAAATAATACTTCTGCACCCGACGTCAAAGACGAACGCGGATATCCTCGACACGCTTCTTACAAAATGGGAGGAGCAGGGCTACCGCTTCGGCACGCTTGACGAGCTCGTATGAGACTGACGGCGCTCATCCTCTCCTTGTTTCTGATCGCGCCGTCTGTTAAAGCGGCGGCGGTGAAAAAATACGCCGCGCTCACGTTCGACGACGGACCGCACCCGGTCTATACCGCGAAGATTCTGAAAATACTTTACGACAATAACGTTACCGCCACTTTTTTCGTCGTCGGAGAAAACGCGGAAAGATATCCTCAGCTTGTAAAAGCGGAGCACGACCTCGGCTGCGAGATCGGGAATCACACTTATTCGCACCCGCATCTGGCGAAAACGCATATCGGAAAGATAGAAGAAGAGATAATGAAAACGGACGGGATAATAAAAGATATAACTGGTATGACGCCGAAGCTGTTCCGCCCGCCGGAGGGCTTTTGCACCGGGCAGATCGAAAAGGAGCTTATAAAGCTTGAAAAAACAGAGGTGTTATGGAACGTAGACACGCGCGACTGGGCGCATACGGAGACCGATAAAATAGTAAAAAACATAAAAAGCAACGTAAAAAACGGTTCCGTGATTCTGTTTCACGACTATACCTCGCCGCCGACGCATACGGTCGAGGCGCTTGAGATAGTCGTTCCGTATCTGCTCGATTCGGGGTTTGAGCTCGTCACGGTTTCGGAGCTTATGGCACGCAAGGCAGATACAGGCGGTTTATCATCTTTTTTCATCGGATAAAACGGCGGCGCGGATCAAATCATATTATGTGACCCCGCGGCATAAAAAACGTCTTCGGGTCAATAATCAAACAAACGGTTTTGGGATAGTGATATGAGAAATAAAACAAAAAAACTGCTTTTCGCCCTGTTTGCGGCAATATGCGTTTTCCTTGCCGCCGCCGGAGCTGCCGACGCGGCGGTATACGGCGATATATCCGTTATCGAAGGCGAGGAGCCCGACGTACCCGCGCTTGTACGGTACGATTTCAACGAGGAAAGCCGCGCGACGGTAAGCGTGCTCGGCATACCTTTGAAAAACGTTTCCGTCTCCGTTTTCAAAGAGACGGAGGTGCTGGCGGGCGGTCAGAGCTTCGGCGTAAAGCTTTCGATGCACGGAGTCCGCGTCGTAGGCGTCGGTCAGGTCAAAGCAAAGGGCTTCACCTTCGAGCCTGCGGCGGACGCCGGACTTTGCGCCGGCGATATAATAACGGAAGCGGACGGTAAAACGATCGCCTCCGCCGGCGACCTGACGGATATCATAAGCAAAAGCGGCGACACGGGAGTAAAGCTCAGATATAAACGCGGCGATACGGAGCAGGAAACGGTTTTGTATCCGGTAAAGGACGAAAACGGAGAATACAAAGCCGGCTTGTGGCTCAAGGACAGCGTCGCGGGCATAGGCACCGTGACGTATATATCGCAGAAGGACAACAGCTTCGCCGGGCTCGGTCACGGTATATGCGAGGGCGACGGAGAAAAGCTTCAGCCTTTCGGAGAGGGCGAGGTCTACGACGCGCATATAACCGGGGTAAAGCGCGGCAAAAACGGCGAGCCCGGCGAGCTGCGCGGTTATTTTGAAAACGAGCCTTCGGGCGTTTTGACTGACAACACGGTGACCGGCGTATACGGCAGATTCAATGAAAAAAAGGACGGAGAACCCGTCCGCATAGCCTTGAAGGACAAGGTGAGAGAGGGAAACGTCAGGATACTCTGTACGGTCGACGGCAAAGGCGTTTGCGGATACGACGCGAAAATAATCAAAATACTGTCGTACGATACAGAGGAAAAGAACTTTATAATAAAGATCACCGACCCGGTCCTGCTCGAAAAGACCGGCGGCATTGTGCAGGGAATGAGCGGAAGCCCGATATTGCAGGACGGCTGTCTTATCGGCGCGGTAACTCACGTACTTGTAAACGATCCGACAAAGGGTTACGGTATATTTATCGAAAATATGCTGCCACCGCAGCTAAATTCGCCTTGCGGCGAGCTAAATTGGGCTTCGCCCAGCTAAATTTGCTTCGCAAGCTAAATTCGGCTTTGCCGAGCTTACAGGCGAATTTAATTTAGCTGTCCCTATGGGACAATTTAGCTATCGAACGCAGTGAGATAATTTAGCTGCGAGCGACTGCGAGCAATTTAGCTGTTTTCA
>CACZVC010000135.1 GCA_902784545.1 uncultured Ruminococcus sp.
GCGAAGCGTCTTCATTTCTTCATTAGCCCGCTTGCGGGCGTCTTCATTTTCGGCGCGGCAAAGTTTATACATAATACTTCCTTATCACGCCGCGCCGAAGGCAGCACCGTTTTTACACCGGTTTTTTCTTACCGTCTGCAAGCGTAAACACGCAAAGGACAGCGGAGCAGACCGCCGCGGCGCCGAAAAACGCGGCGTATCCGGCGTTATCCGCAAGCGCGCCGAAAAGCGGAGGACCCGCGGCGGCGCCGATACAGCCGAAAATGTTTATCACCGTCGCCGCGCTCGCCGGATTCATTATATCCTTTGAGTCGACCGGCACCTGCCAGCCGAAAACGTGGGCGAGCCCGCGGACGTCGAAAAGCAGAAGGACGACGAGTATCAGCGTCATAACGAGCCAAAGTCCGTAAAACGCGGTTAGCGCCGCGCTTACAGCAAGCGCCGCGAGCGTGAAGATTATCACAACGCGGCGGAAAACGAATCTCCTGCACAGCTCAAGACAAACAGCCGCGCCCGCCGCTCCGGTGAGAGGGATAAGAAGCGTGATAAGCACGGAAAGAGCCGGCGTCAGCCCGAACACCTCCGAGAGCATATTCGGCACCCAGCCCGACACGGCGTAATATATCAGATTGACGAGAAGGCAGATCGTTCCCGAAACGAAAAGATATCTGAAAACCGCCTTTTTATCCGTTTTTCTCTTTTCCTTCTTCTCCTCCTCCCTTATCTGCTTCGGGCAGATCGAAAGTACGCGGCAGAAGAATATGACCGTAAGCATATACAGAGCCGGGAACACGAAAAAGCCGAGCCGCCAGTCGGCTGTATGTATGAACAGAGCCGAGCAGAAATAGTCGAGCGCGAACGACAAAGCGAAGGCGTAGCCTGTGTATCTGTTCGCGCGCGGTATCAGCTCGTCGGGCAGATATTCGCTTATAACGACCATACAGACCGGAAAAACGCCGGTCAGAAGCGCGCCTTCAAGGGCGAAGATCACCCATACGAGGCGAATATCCGGGCAGAACGGCACAAGCGCGTAAAGCGCCGCGCTTACGGGCGAGCAGATAAGCAGATATTTTCTGATATCCAGCTTTTTGATGAGCTTTACGAACGGTATCTGACACAGCGCGTAAGCGAAAAACGAAAACGAGGCGGCGGCACTCGCGTCGCTTTTTGAAACGCCGAAGTGCCGCACGATCTCAATTATCTCAGACGTGTATACGTTTTTTGCCGCAAGATAAGTTACGTACAGCAAAAACACCGCAAACGTCAGGATCTTGTATTTTTTCAATTATCTTTTCTGCTGAAGCGTATAGTGGACGTCGTCCGCTTTTTCTTCATCCGTGTATTTGCGCAGGGTGTTTATGACCTTTCCGTCGTTCCACTTTCTGTCGCCGACGTCCTCGGTCGTACCCATAACGGTTATGTTCAACTGTCTTCTTCTGGCTCTGACGTGATCCCAGTCGACGAAATATATATGCGCGAATTCGCCGCCGTCAAGCTCTCCGTCCTTTATCGTCATTACCTCGCTTCTGCCGAAGAAAACGGAGCGCAGATGTCCGTCCGTGTTCATGCTCGTGAAGTCGCCCGGCTCGTCGACGTGGCGTCCGAACTGCAGATGTATCGGACCGGGATGGCGGTACTGATGCTCCTCCGCGAAGTCCGGTATCATTTTTCT
Organism: uncultured Ruminococcus sp.; assembly: GCA_902784545.1. Taxonomy (GTDB): domain Bacteria; phylum Bacillota; class Clostridia; order Oscillospirales; family CAG-272; genus UBA1248. The sequence goes on from CACZVC010000135.1 coordinate 1,673, forward strand.
CATTATATCGAGCAGGTCGTGCTGTAAGTATTCGATATCGAAGCTGTCGATATCGTGACTGCATTCCTGTATCATAACCGAGCAGGTCGTGTGGTGGGAAGCTATCGCCACGGTGCCGTTTTTAACGCCGGACGCCTTGACTATTTCGATGACCTCCTTCGATACGTCGTGAAACGTGGGTATCCAGCCTCTCGACTGTAATTCCAGTTCCTTTTGAAAAACCTTGAATTCCATTTGTTTTGTCTCCTTTTATTTATTCAGCCTTTCGCCCACGGCTCCCGCCGGGTGTATCAAGGCAAACTGTTCGTTTTTGAAATCCGTTTCCTCTATCAGCATCGTCTGCAAAACGTGGAAGATAACGGCGAGCGCGGTGGTCGAGGTCGTTCCCTGGCAGTTGTATCTGTCTGTCTCACGGTTGACGTGCTGTTTCAGCACGACGTCCGCGCCCTTTGCGAGCGGCGAACCGGTGTTCTCCGTCACGGTTATGATTTTTACGCCTTTCTTTTTGCATATATCCATTATCGGCAAAAGCTCCGCGGTCTTTCCTCCGCGCGAGGCGAAGAGCATAACGTCGCCCGCCTGCAAAAAGCCCGTGCCGCCGTGTACCGCCTCTGCGGGGGAGATGAATTTCGCCGGCTGTTCGATACAGCACATCAGATGTGCGAAATGCTGACATAATATCCCCGAATGACCGCACCCCGACGCGCCTATCCTCGGCGCGTTTTTAAGCAGCTCCACGGCTTTGCCGTACGCTTCTTTATCGAAGTACGACGCCATCTCCTTTATGCATTCAGCCTCGGTAACGTATGCTTTTTCAGCCATTTCAAGCGTTTCCTTTTTCATAATCACACCTTTGAATGCGCGCTCATTCTTGAAAACGCGTCAAATTCGTCCTTATATAAGCCTACGCCCATACCGGCGAGCAGGCACGAGCCGACGGCTCCCGCCGACTGACCGTTGACGACCTTTATATCGCGTCCGAGCACCTCGGACAGTATGCGCGTGCAGATCGGCGAGTTGGTAATTCCCCCTATCGCCGTTATGCTGTCGGCTCTCAACCCGCGTTTGTTCAGGTTTATGAGGTTTTCCTTCAGTTGATAAGCCGCGGCCTCGATTATCGCGCGGGCGATATAACTCTTATCAAAGCCCTCGGCGCGCTTGTAATCCTCGTCCGTAAAATCGAAGCGCAGACCGCCGCAGCCGAGCGGCGCCTCGCCTGCCAGACCGTCGAAGACCTTATGCGGCACGACGCCGAAAAAGTGCTCGCGCAGTCTGTCTATCTTCACCGTCACCGATTCGAGCGACTTCATAACGCACCATTTCGCGCCGTGAAGCGTGAATCTGTCGACGAGTCCGTCGGTCGACAACGCAAATTCGCGGTCCGTCACCGGGAAAAGCTCCACCCACGAGGTCCCGCACGACAAAAGAAGCTGACCCGGCTCGAGCACGCCCGCGCCAAGCGCGCCGGACGGATGGTCGAAGCTGCCCAGAACGACCTTTGTGTCCGCGGAAAGCCCTAGTTTTTCCGCCATATCGGGCAATACCGTGCCGAGCACCGTGCCTTTGTCGTATATCGGCGGCAGATATTCCTCTTTTATACCGAATTTGTCAAGCAAAGGCTTGTTGTAAACACCCTTTTCCTGTATCATCAGATACGACGGCGTACCCATGGAATGGGATATTCCCCATTTCCCCGTGAGCTTGTTGTTAAGATACTCCGCGTTCATGCACAAAAATCTCATATTTTCGAGCACGTCCGGGCGGTGCATTTTTATATACGCGAGATCGGCGGCGACCATACCGTTGAAAAAGTCCCAACCGACAATGCGGTAAAACGCGTCGCGCTCCTCCTGCGTATACACCGCGTCGACGTCCTTTTGCGCTATGACGCTCTGCCAGCCTATGATATGCGTCAAAGGCTCTCCGTTTTTGTCAAGGAACAGCGGATTGCCAGAGGCGCAGCACGAGCATAAGGCGGTTATTTCCCCGTTTGCGGCTGTCGATAAGCTCTTTATAACGTCAAAGCACATTTCAAGAAAATGCGCGGGATCAAGCAGCTTGAAGCTGCCGTCGATAATATAATCGAACTTTTTGTCAACTACCTTTACTACTCTTCCGTCCTCTGATAAAAGCGCGCCCTTTACCGCCGACGTTCCGATGTCAAGTCCTATAAAATGCTTCATATTCACTCCTCAAATTTAAGTTCAGCCGATAAACCGTCGTGACCGCATACCGCGTTTTCAAAAATTTCCGCGGCGTTTTGCAGATAGTCTGACGGCTCCTGTATCATCTGCGAATAATGCGACAGCCAAAGCTGTTTTACCCCGGCTTTTTTCGCCGCGTCAGCCGCCTGCGCAAAATTCATATGACCGTGTTCTGTCGCAAGCTCCGCCTGTCCGTTTTCGCCGTACGTCGCGTCATACACGGCGAGATCCGCGCCGCGCGACGCGTCGATCAGCGATCCGCAGTACGCCGTATCGCCGGAAAACACGAATTTAAGCCCCTTGCGCGGCTTGCCGAGCACCTGCTCCGGCAAGACCGTCACGCCGTCAAATTCGGCTTTTTCTCCCTTTTGAAGCTGATTCCAAAGCTTCAAAGGCACGCCGAGCGCCTTAGCTTTTTCCGGCATGAATTTACCGGGGCGGGAGAGCGTAAAGCAGTAACCGCGGCTCGGCACGCGATGCTCCGTCGGAAACGCGGAAAGCGCGGCGTCAAAGCGGAAGCCGGGGATAAACCCGCGCAGACAGAGTCCGTTATCCGGTATGGAAAGAGGTATGACCGGGTACGAAAGCATACCCGCAAGGCGCAGTAAATCGAAAAGCACCTCGCGCAAGCCCTCGGGACCCGTGACGTAAAGCGGCTCCGTGCGGTTCATGCTAAGCATCGTTTGCAGCAGTCCCGGCAAGCCGAAAATGTGGTCGCCGTGGTAATGCGACAGCGCGATTATATCCGTTTTCATCAGGCTCACGCCGGCTTTGCGCGCCGCCGTCTGCGTTCCCTCGCCGCAGTCGAACAGTATCGAATGACCGCCGCAGGATAAAAAGACCGAGGTCAGCGCCCTTTCGGGAAGCGGCGCGAGCGCCGACGTTCCGAGCAACGTAATATCTATCATTTTATTCCTTATCCGTATATAAGATCAGTTTTTTATCATTTGATATGAAGGTGTCGGCGTCCGATACAACGCCGTCGACCGCCACGCGGTATCTGAATCCGCGGTATTCGTATTCAACGCCGTTTTCATACGGCGTTTTTTTCGGCTCGTCTTCTCCGTTTTTGCTGACGTTCACAAGCGAAAAATCCCTGTCCGCCGAAAATTCAAGCGAGGCTTCGTTCGCCTTTATCACAAAATCGCCCGCCTGAGTGCCTTTGAAGATCATCGTGACGGAGCTTTCATTCTCGGAATACACGCGCTCGGTATAAGTAAGCGCCTCGCCGTCCGAAAACGGATAAAGTCCGGCGCGCACGCCGTTCCCGCTGAAACGGTTGCCGTCCGTCACGGGCAGATTGTCAAACGTCATCGAAATACTGTCGTTTACGGAGTCGAGATACCTTTCTTTATATCCCTCTCTGAAAAGGAAAATGTCGCGAATCCAGAATCTGTCGTGCTCGCCGAATATGTCGGCTCGGTAGTTTTTGCAGTCGTACCAGACGGAAAAGCGGTTTTTGCCGTGGCGGTCGGACAGAGCCGAAACGACGGACGGCGGCGTTTGCTTAAACGTCTTTTTGAACCACGCGCCGGTCTCGGACAAGGTCAGCGCCTCGACCTTTCCCCCGGCGCACAGCTCAGCGATCCTCTGTATCTGATAAGTAAGCCCTTTTTGCATCGCGCCCCAGCCGAAGGAATTTTCCTGCCCCGCCTGCGTATAGCCGAAGCTGATACAGCGGCCGCTGAAATTCTCGTCAAGATACCAGTCGACCCATTCGGGATTGCCTCCGCCGTCGGCGCCGCAGTATACAGGCTCGAGTGTGGCGACGCCCTGCCACTCCGCGGCGGAGCCGTTCACGTCAAGCCCCATGTCGTACTGATATATCGGATCGGAGCCGAGCATACGGAAAACGGGTATATCCGTCTGTTCGCCCGCCGTCTGCGCCGGGCAGAACATATTGTTTTTACAGGGATAATAGGCCTGGTTGTAATAGCCGCCCCAGAACGTGTAGCCGTCCGTTCCCCACTGGTCGCGGCACATACAGGCGGCGTCGACGCCGTATTTTTCCGAGATGTATTCATAAGTGTACGCGTCTGTCGCCCACGAGCCGATACAGCGCGGATATTCGCCGAATCTCTCCCTGAATTTTTCAAAAAGCGCGTCCGTCAGCTTTTCCCGGTCTTCTCTGCCGTAAGCGACGGTAAAGCCGGCGTTTGCGTAGTAATCCCACGGAAAACCGGGTCTGCCGCGCCACTTTACGCCCGCCGCCGCGCACTGCGGCTCGACGATCTCAAGCCATACGCCGAGCTCCGTCTTTTCATTTTTGTGCGACAGGATCTCGATGAATCTGTCGTCGCATAACGTGTCGTACATCAAAAGGAACGTGGATTTAAGGTCGTATTTATTTATCAGCTTTATCTGCTCCGCGACCGGCGTGTACAGATCCATTTCCATACGCGGCTCGCACCCGCGGACAAAGTTTATAATGTTGACTATCTGCCTCTTCATACGATCCCCCGTTTTTGATTTTCATAATTATACCATTTAAATCCGCCGTTGTCAACACAAAACGAAAAAAAACGGGTGCGATCCCGTCTTTTTTCGCCCTCATCAAAAACGACATTCACATTCCTCAAACACATCGAAGCCGCTTCCGTACGGGATGGATCCGCCCTCCCGTAAAGTTCCGCCGTATAATAAACGAAGCCATTTGTAGGGGAGGGGTCCGCCCTCCCGCAAATTTTCGCCGCACAATGAACGAAGCCACTTGTAGGGGAGGGGTCTGCCCTCCCGTGGCAAAAGAAAGAAA
>CACZVC010000136.1 GCA_902784545.1 uncultured Ruminococcus sp.
GCCGCCGAAAACGACATTGACTACGCGGAACGCTTCCGCGTGTCGAAATTCAAGATCAAAAACGAGCTTGACGCGATATCACATTCCGACTGCGCTCTGTCGATAGACCTTGACGCAAAGCTGATAGCGGTATGCACGCTCTCGGGCGAGACGGCGAGATTCATATCCCGTTTCAGAACGCCGAAGCTCATACTCGCCCTGACGACGAGAAATCACGAAAAAGCGTGGAGACAGCTTTCACTTTCGTGGGGCGTTTACCCGGTAATGACGGAGGAATTCCAGTCAACGGACGTTATGTTCTATAACGCCGCGCAGAACGCGAAGCGGCTCGGGCTCGCGGTCCCCGGCGACGTTATAGTTATAACCGGTGGTATCGCCGGCGGCAATTCGGGCAACACGAGTGTGCTTAAATTCGAGACGATAAGGTGATAAAATGAAAAAGTATCTGACGGCTTTATGTTTTATCCTGTCATTTATCATGACTGCGGGCTGCACGGTAAATCAGCCGGCAAAAACGGAAGAGGAAACGACTGTAACGGAGGCGGCGGAAACGGAGAAAGAGACCGTGACGGAGAAGGAAACGGAGACCGGAGCGGAGACGGAACCCGGACCGGAGCCGGAAAAAGAATTGTTTTGGGAGGGCGCACACGTGAAAAGCTTGAAAATCGCAGGAACGGATATATCTTCGTATAAAGTGGTATGTCAGACGGATAACAGCGATCTGACCGTAAAGCTCGCGGCGACTGATCTGACGTCGTACATAGAAAAAGCGACCGGCTTCAAGCCGCAGAAGTCTGACGGAGCCGAAAAAGCGGATCACGAGATCTGCGTCGGCGCGACCGACCGCGATACCGCCCGGGTGAAGGCGGAGCGCGAAAAGCTCGTGAACCACGGCTACGCGATAATATACGACGGGGGCAGACTTTACATAACGGGCAAGACGGCGACCGGCACGATGTACGGCGTTTACAGCTTTCTCGAGGATTTCGTCGGCTGCCGTTTCTATGCGCCGAAATTCGAGGATATTAAATTCGCGGAGGAGATAAACGTGCCGGAGGATACCTGCGTCACGTTCTCGCCGAAGCTGATATACAGAGACCCTTACGATCAGTCGGCTTTCGATCCCGCGTTTTCGGTAAAGCTTAAAATAAACGGCGCGGTAAACAGATCGTTCAAAAACAGAGGCGAGGGCGTATCATACGCCGGACCGTTCGTCCACTCTCTGCCGTCGCTCGCCGGCACCGGAACGGCGCCGAACGTCCAGCCGTGCCTTACCGATCCGGCTGTTTACGAAAAGGTGCTTAAAAACGTAAGGAATTATCTCAAACAGAATCCGGGCGCGAAGATCGTTTCCGTATCGCAGAACGACTCGTACGCCGACGGTCTCGGCTGTCAGTGCGAGAACTGCAAAAAGCTTGACGACGAGCAGGGAACGCCCATGGGCTCGCTCCTCACGTTCGTCAACCGCATAGCAAACGACATAAAGGACGAATATCCCGACGTTTACGTCGACACTCTTGCGTACAGATACACGAGAAAACCGCCGAAAACGCTGAAACCCGCGGACAACGTCATAATCCGTCTCTGCTCGATAGAGTGCTGTTATTCGCATCCGCTTGACGATCCCGACTGCGCCGCGAACGCGCAGTTCAAGGCGGATATCGAGGCGTGGTCGTCTATCTGCAAAAACCTGTTCGTGTGGGATTACGTAACGAATTTCATGTATTACGTAAACCCGTTCCCGAATATAAACATACTTTACGACAACGTAAGATTCTACGCGGAGCATAACGTTATAGGCCTTTTCGAGGAGGGCAACTATCAGTCAGTCTCGGGCGAGTTCGGCGAGCTTCGCTCGTATCTGCTCGCAAAGCTCCTGTGGGATCCCGATATGACGAGGGAGCGTTACGACGAATATATGAACGACTTTCTCAAAGGCTATTACGGCGCGGGCTGGAAATACATACGCGAGTATATCGACAGAACGAGCGCTAAGGCCGCGGAGGGACACGTCGGCATTTACGACCCCGTCAACAAGGTCTTCACTTTCACGGGTACAAAGCGCAAAGCCGATCTCGTCGCGTTCATCGCTGAGATGAAGGAGCTTTGGGACAAAGCGTACGAGGAGGCGGACGACCTTCATAAGCCGAACGTCGAAAAATCGTCGCTTCAGGTTATCTCAGCCGGTCTTTACGCAAAGTGGACCAAAAAAGAATCGCCAGATATTTTAAAGAATTTCCACGAGCTTCTGAAAAAGCACGGAATCTCCTATTTCAGAGAGGGCGCAAAGGTGCCGGAGACCGTCGATTACACGAAAGGCACGTGGTAAGGCGCCGTAAAAAAAGCGTCTTTGCAAGCGTATAAAGCATAAATAAATAGGAGCTGTTTAAAAACCTCGACGAAAATCGGGGCGGATAAACAGCTCTAATACCTTCCCCTTTCGGGGAAGGGGGACCGCGGCAGCGGTGGATGAGGCTGATTGACCTTCCCCTATTGGGGAAGGGGGACCGCGCCACGCGCGGTGGATGAGGCTCTGACGAAGTCCCTTTTGCTGAAATACAGGGCGTCCGGGGTTCCCCGCCGCGAACAGCGGTGGGGATTCACGGAAAGGGGGACCGCGGCAGCGGTGGATGAGGCTCCGATGCTTAACTTACTTGATTTCACACAGAAAAAGGCTGTTTATCCTCCTGAATCTGAATTCAGGTTTTAAACAGCCCCTTTTATTTCGTTTATCTTACAGCGCTTTGTTGAAAAACTCGAGTATGTCGTTATATACGACGTCCTTATCAAGCTCGTTCAGTATCTCGTGACGGTCGTTTTTGTAGATCTTCAGGTACGCGTTTTTGCCGTACTTCACGTATCTGTCGTATACGGTCTTCGGGTATTTTCCGAAATTGCCGACGCTGTCGTCCTTGCCGCAGAATATGCCGATAGGCAGATCGTCCCTTATCTGTTTCAGATTCTTATCCGACGCGGCATCGCCCATCAGCTTCATAAAGCCGTAATAATACTTTACGCTCGACTTTCCGCCGGAAAGCGGATCGGCGTTGTACGCGCGGCGTATCTCAACGTCCTTTGTGAGCCATGAGTTCGGCTCGGTCGCCTCGTCCTCGAATTTCTTGCCGGAAATACCGAACTTCAGCTTCGGGAAAAGCGCCTTTACCGGCGCCATGATACCCTGACCCATCCGCGCTACGGCGTGAGGCACTGTCAGAACGCCGGTCAGAACACAGCATTTTATGCCGGTATCGAACTGAACGAAGCGCTGTCCCAGACAGCTCCCGTAGCTGTGGCCGAAAAACATCACCGGCAGTCCCGGGTACTGCTTTTTGAGATGATCGTTTATAAAAAGCAGATCCTTCACCGTGTCGCCGACGTATTCTCCGTCGCATATCCCGGCGTTGTTGTCCGTCCTGCCGTAGCTTCTGTGGTCGTCGCCGAAAACTATGTAGCCGTTTTTGTTTAAGAATTTTGCAAAATCGTCGTATCTCTGCAAATACTCCGCCATGCCGTGGCATAACTGCACCACGCCCTTCGGCTCCTTAACGTCGTCCCATAACTGCGTATAAAGCTCTTTTCCGTCAAACGATTTCATTTTTTACACCTCCGGTTTATTGATTTAATTATAATACCTTATATCCGGTTTGTCAATATCAATTTTCTCTTGACACGGCGTATTTGCTCTGATATAATAAGAAAAAAACGGTAAAGGTGAAACAAATGTATGATTTTTACGGAAAAGACCGCGTATCGCCCGATATCGCGCGGCTTTATAACGATCTGCTTCACGTCTGGCGCGCCGATACCTGCGCGCCGAGGATGCGCCGGAACTGGAAACCGTCGGATCCCACGCTCGGACAATGCTCGATAACGTCGTTTCTCGTTCAGGATATCAAAGGCGGCGAGATTTACGGCGTTCCGCTCGGCGACGGCAATTATCATTGCTACAACGTTATAGACGGCGTCGTGTTCGATCTGACGAGCGAGCAGTTCGGCGGCAAAAAGCTTGAATATAAATGCGAGTATCCGCAGAAAAGAGAAGAGCATTTCGCAAAAAAGGAGAAATACGAAAGATACCTGCTTTTGAAAAAACGGTATGAGGAATATCTCGGCAAAAAGAAAGATACTCTTTATCTCGGAATCGAGCTGGGCTCCACGCGAATAAAATCGGTTTTGCTCGACGGCGATTTCAACGTGATCGCGAACGGCGGCTTCGACTGGGAAAACCGTTTTGAAAACGGATATTTCACGTATCCGCTCGACCTTGTTTTAACGGGGCTGAGGCAAAGCTATCGCGCCCTGTCCGACGATTATTTTGCCAAAACGGGTAAAAGGATAGAAAAGGTCGACGCGCTCGGAGTATCGGCAATGATGCACGGCTACCTTGTTTTTGATGAGGATATGCAGCTTTTGACGCCTTTCCGCACCTGGCGCAATGCAAAGTCGAAGCAGGCGTCCGACAGGCTGACGGAGCTTTTCGGCGTTCACATACCGCAGAGGTGGAGCGTATCTAATCTGTATCAATGTATGCTCGACAATGAAAAGCACGTGGGAAGGATAGCGTCGCTCACAACGCTTTCGGGATATATACACAGACTTCTGACCGGAAAAAACGAGGTCGGATTGTGCGAGGCTTCGGGAATGTTCCCGGTAAAGGACGGAGATTACGACGGCGAAGCCGTTGAAAAATTCGATGAGATCGCGCGCTCGATGGGATATAAATGGGATATTCGCTCGATTTTGCCCGCCGTTCGCCCGGCGGGGCATAAAGGTGCGTATCTGACGGAGGAGGGTGCGAGGCTCCTCGATCCCGACGGATATCTTAAACCCGGCATACCCGTCTGCCCGCCCGAGGGCGACGCCGGCACCGGTATGACCGCGACGAATTCCGTGCGCCCCGGCTCCGGCAACGTCTCCGCGGGTACGTCCGTTTTCGCTCAGCTCGTGCTCGATAAACCGCTTTCGCGCGTTTACCGTCAATGCGACACGCTCAAAACGCCGGACGGCTGCGAGGTCGCGCTGATACACAGCAACAACGGCTGTTCAGAGATCGACGCGTGGGTAAAAACGTTCGGCGAATTTGCAAATCTGCTCGGCGTATCGCCCGGCAAAACGGAGCTTTATTCGCTGCTTTACAACAACACGAAAAACGCCGCGCCGGACTGCGGCGGCGTAACGTCGTACAACTGCATTTCGTCGGAGCCGATAAACGATATCGCGGCGGGATATCCGCTCGTTTACCGCCCGTTCGACGGCAGGCTCGATCTTGCGAATCTCATCCGCTCGCAGATATGCGCGATTTTCGCGCCGCTCATCACCGGTATGCGTGTTTTGTCCGATAACGAGGGCGTAAAGCCCGGCAGGCTCTTCGCGCACGGCGGACTTTTCAAGATCAGGGGTATAGCGCAGCAGATACTCGCCGACGCCTTTGACGCCCCGGTTTCCGTCCTGTCGTCCGCGGGCGAGGGCGGAGCGTACGGCATGGCGCTTTTAGCCGCGTACATGGCGGACAACAACGGCGGATCCCTCCCCGAATGGCTCGACAACGTTGTTTTCGCCTCCGCCGGAGCGGAAACTCTTTACCCGGACGAAAAGGGAGTCGAGGGGTATAAAAAGTATATGGAAAATTACGAAAAAGGTCTTTCGGCGCTTCGCGCCCTGAATATATGATGATACACCGGACAGCTCCCTCATCCGAGGGAGCTGTCCGCACTAAAAAACAAAGTACGTTTTTTCACAAACAAACGGCGGCTGCGCGCTTTTTTTAAATTTTTTTTTGAATAAATGAACCTTTTTCCTAAAAAAGTTGTTTTACTGTCGGATCCGAAAATGCAGGGGAGCAAATCATGACAAAAAGCGATTTGAATTCAATATTGAATGAATACGGCGCGAATTTAAGCAGATTCTGCTACAGCTTATGCAAAAACGAAAGCGACGCCGACGATCTTTTTCAGGAGACTTGTATAAAGCTTTTGAAAAGCGATTTCGATATGAGATCGAAGGACGAGGCGCTGTCGTTTCTGTATAAAACGTGCCTCAACGCTTTCCGCAACATATACCGCGCGATAAAACGGCGCGGCGAATATGAGGTGTACGGGCTCGATAAGGAGTATCTTGAAAGCATTCCGGACAAAACAGCAGACGGCGATACCTTCGACGAGCTTTACCGCGCGGTCAATTCGCTCCCCTATAAGTACAGAGTCGTAATTACGGCGGTATATTTCAAAGAGCTTTCCGGCGGGGAGGTCTCAGAGATACTCGGAATACCCGAGGGTACCGTAAAATCGCGCCTTCACAAGGCGAAACAACTTTTGAAAAAGGAGCTGCAAAATGAAAATAACCGATGAAAAACTCGATGAGCTGCTCAAAAGCGGCGAAAATCCGGACTTCGATAAAACGTTTGCTTTCAAAGAACAAAAAAACGAAAATAACGGAAAACGCCTGTACCGAAGTCTGATAACGGCCACCGCCCTTGTTATAACGACGGCGATCTTCGCGACGAGGACGAATACCAAAGCGCCGGATAACGCGCCGGAAACGGAAAGCGGCGCTTCGGCGAACACGGAAAGCGATACCGAGGAAACCGAAAAACCGGAACTCACACCGCCCTCCGATCCGGTAAAGGACGGCTTCGGCTTGCTTCACGTGAAAAACGCAGGTACGGACGCCGTCGACGTGGCGCCGGGCAAAATATCGGGCGGCGCCGAAGCCGCGCCTCCGCAGGCACGCTTTCACGCCGAGGGCATAGTTGTAAAGGTCAGACTAAAAGAGGTACACGGCGACGTTTTCGGCAGTTTTTTCGAAAAAACAAAATACCGTCTTTTAAAGCTTGAGCTTAT
>CACZVC010000137.1 GCA_902784545.1 uncultured Ruminococcus sp.
TTCGATTTCTGCAAAAAAGACGAGCTGCCGTACCTTTTCCCGGAATTCGAGCCGTATTTGTGCAAATGCAAATATACGACGGACTTTTAAAGCCGCGCGAATTCAAAAAGGACGGTCAGAATTTCAGGCTTTTTACAAGAACAGACGGCGCGTATAACGGCTTTATCATAAATTTCCAAAAATCAGCGTATAATGACAAATCGAAGCTGAAATTTACGGTAAACGTCGCAAGGATAAAAAGCTCAAATGAGATACCCGCAAAATTTAAAGAATATGAATGCCGTCCCGTCGCTGACAGAAGCCGTCTTGCAAATCTCTCGCCGTTATACGGTTATGACAAATGGTGGGAAATAAATGAAAATACGGATATTGAGGCGCTTGAAAAAGAGATCTCCGCTCTGATACAGACCGCGGCGTTTCCGTTTTTCGGTATTATATAAAGAGGCTTGCGGCAGCGCAAACCTCTTATTTATTCCATTCTTTTTTATCCTTGATGTCGTTATACAGGGTAACGTATGAATTATAACGGCTCCCGGCTATCTCCCCGTCCGCGACAGCCTGCCTTATAAGGCATCCGTCCTCCTTCGTGTGCGAGCATTTCGTATATTTGCATTTGCACAAATACGGCTCGAATTCCGGGAAAAGGTACGGCAGCTCGTCTTTTTTGCAGAAATCGAATCTCTCAAAATCGAGCAGACTGAAGCCCGGCGTATCGGCAAGATACGTTTTGTCGCTTATTTCGTACAGCGTTACCGTGCGCGTCGTGTTTTTGCCGCGCTCTATGCGCTCGCTTATATCGCCGGTCTCACAGCGCAGGTCGGGAAAAAGCCTGTTTATGAGCGTCGATTTGCCGACGCCGGAGGCGCCGCAGAACGCGCTTACGGTATTTTTATTTTTTTCTATATATTCTTTAAGCTCCGCAATTCCCGAATCAGTAACGCTTGAAACGGAAAAGCTGTCGTAGCCGACGGAGCCGTAAAGCTTTGTTATTTCGTCCGCCGCGTCATTGTCAAGCTCGGATTTCGTGACGACGATAACCGGCCTTATGCCGTTTTTCTCACACAGGACCGTTATTTTGTCGGCGAATCCGGGTGCCGGCGCGGGCTGCTTTGCCGATGTGACGATATAGAGTATATCGAGATTCGCCAAAGTCGGCCGTATGAGCGCGTTTTTCCGCTCTTCTATTCCGGTTATGAAATATCCAGTACCGTCCGAACGGAGTCTCACAATATCGCCCGGCAAAGGCTTTATTTTTTCGTGACGGAACGCGCCGCGCGCGGGTACGTTCGTTATTATACGTTTTTCCGCGCCGTCCGCGGCGACGGTGTATCTGCCGCCGACGCCTGATATTATCCGCGCCGTGATCCCGTTATCATCCGGCATTTTCTGCCTCGCCGGGGTTATCGGGGTTATCGGGGTTTTCGGGGTTATCGGGATTGTCGGGATTATCCGGATCATCGGGGTTGTCGGGGTTGTCTGGGTTATCCGGATCATCGGGGTTGTCGGGGTTGTCCGGATCATCGGGATTATCGGGATCGTCCGGCTCCGTTTCCTCCTCGGTCTCCGTTTCCGTCTCGGGCGGTCCGAGAGATACGATTATATCTATTTCCGTATTTACCGGCATTTCCGTAAACGCCGTTACGCTCTGATCTATGACCGTGCCGGCGGGCAGATCACTTTCAACAAGCTTGACGTTTCCGACGGCAAAACCGTTTTCTATGAGGTTTTGTCTCGCGGCGATATCGGCAAGACCTACGATATTAGGCACCGGCGCCTTTGAATAGTTGGAGCCGCGCGAAACGTAGACAAGTATCTTCTGTCCGACCTCGACATCGCTTCCGGCGGGCGGATCGGTGCGTATAACGTATTCGGCGGGGACGTTCTGATTCTCTACCCTCACGGCTTCGATCTCGTAAACGCCGGTATATTCGGCGCGCACGCTCGTGAAAGCCTTGTATGAAAGATCGGGCAGTACCTCCGTCGTCGCTCCGGTATAAACGTACAGTATCAGCTCAAGCTCGCTCGTCTTCTTGCGTTCCTCGCCGCCCTCGGGCGTTTGCAGAACTATCTCGTTTATGCGCGAGCCGTTTGCGCCGGGCTTTAACGATACCTTGTAGCCGAGCTGTTTCAGCTCCTCGCGCAGATCGTCGTTGTATATCTTCCCGACGTAGTTTTTGATTTTTACGACGTTTTTATCCGTCGGATTCATCTGATTTGAAAGGCTTTGGAAAACAAGGAACGCGAGTATCGTCACGACTATCAGCAGAGCCGACAGAACGCCTAAAAAGATAGGCAGAACAAGCCCGCCGCGCTCGCGCACGGTTTTTTCCTTTTTCGGTTTTTTCTCTTTTTCTTTCTTCTTTTTGAGCTTTTTTAATTTCCGCTTATCGCCGTTTTTGCTCGCCTCTATCTCCTCGGCGGATTTGAATTTGATGCCGGGATTCTTTTTGAGCGCCTGGATATACGCAAGCATCTGCTTTGCGGACTGATAACGCATATCCGGCGATTTTTCCATCGCGCGCATGATTATCTGATCGAGTCCCTGCGGCATATCCGGCTTTATATCGCGCGGATTGCGCGGTATTTCGTTTACGTGCTTGTACGCCACGGCGACCGGCGTTTCACCGGTGAACGGCAGCTCTCCGCAAGAAAGCTCGTACATAAGCACGCCAACGGAATAAAGGTCCGATCTTTCGTCTATCGACTCCTCGTTCATCGCCTGCTCGGGCGAGATGTAGTTGACCGTTCCGATAGCCTGATCCGTTACCGTGAACGTATCCGCGTCGGGCAGCTTTGCTATGCCGAAATCAGCGACTTTTATAAGTCCGTTTTTCAGAAGCATTATGTTCTGCGGCTTTATATCGCGATGTATCACGCCCTTGCTGTGTGCGTGCTCGAGCGCGCGGAGCACCTGCTCCGTAACGTTCAGCGTTTCGCGCCACGAAAGCGAGCCGCCCTTGTGCTTCAGAAACGCCTTTAAAGTTATGCCCTCGATATATTCCATAACGATATACTTCGTATTGCCCTTTACGGATACGTCGTATATGTTGACTATATTTTCATGCGAAAGCATTGCGACGGCTTTTGATTCGTTGATAAAGCGCCGGAGCGCTTCGGAATCGCCCGCCACGTCGTTTTTCAGCATTTTTATCGCGACCGTGCGGTTCATAAGCAGGTCCTCGGCCTTGAAGACTATCGCCATGCCGCCCACGCCGATCACTTTTTCGATCTTATATCTTTTATCAAATACTCTGCCGATATATTTATCGAACGCGTCCATTGATATACCTCTCTGTTATTCAGTCGTTTTCCGCAAGGATAACGGTCACGTTGTCGGGACCGCCGGCTTTGTTCGCCGCGTCTATCAAAGCCTTTACCTTTTCACCCGGAGCGAGCCTGTCGTCGTTTACCGTTTCAAAAATTGCCTCCTCGGATAACGCGTTTGTCAGTCCGTCGGAGCATAAAATGAGCTTATCCGGCACCTCGCCTATCCTGTATACGTCCGGCTCTACCTGTTCCTCCGTGCCGAGACACTTTGTTATGAGGTTCTTTTTCGGGTGGTTTACCGCTTCTTCCTTTGTTATGCGCCCGATGTCGACAAGGTACTGAACGTAAGAATTGTCCTTGCTGACCTGCTTGAGCGCGCCTCTGCTGACCTCGTATAATCTGCTGTCGCCGACGTTTAACGCCACTACGTCGTCGTGAACTATAAGCGCCGCCACGACCGTCGTGCCCATACCTTCGAGCGCGGGATCCTCGCTTCTTCTGTAAATTTCGGCGTTTGCGGTCTGCGCCGCCGTGCAAAGCAGCTTTTCCGCCTCGTAGCGCGTTATCTCCTCGCCTCTGCAAACGCGGTCCATTATCTCACACGTAATGCATTCGTCAAATGAATGGAGCGCCGCGGAGCTCGCCTCCTCGCCGCCGTTGGCGCCGCCCATACCGTCAAAAACGGCGCAGAGGCACAGACCGTCGGGAAACTCCCTTATAAGAAAACGGTCCTGATTCACCGGACGGCGTACGCCCGTATCGCTTTTTCCGAATATCCTCATAATACCATACCGCGGCGCGACGCTCGCGCCGACCTTTCAAGAGATCTGATGACAGCACACAAAGCGGTAAATTTTATTATAATACATCAAAGCATATATAATATGAATTTTTATTAAATTTTTGTCCTTACGCCTGATTTCCGGCGTTCGTTTCGTATTTTCTCGCTCTCAGCTGACCGCAGGAGGCGTCGATATCGGCTCCGAGACGTTTTCTGACCGTGGCGTTCACGCCGTGCTTTTCAAGCGTTTTTACGAAATTTTCCGTCATTTTCTTCTCTCCGCGGCGGAAATCGCGCTCTTTAATCGGGTTTACCGGGATAAGATTAACGTGTATCGCCATACCGGGGAGATTCGATTTCAGAAGCGCCGCCAGCTTTCTCGCGTCCTCCTCCGAGTTGTTCTGACCGTCTATCAAAGCGTATTCAAAGCTTATGCGGCGTCCGGTCTTTTCAAAGTATTTACGGCACGACTGCAAAAGCACCTCGATCGGATATCTTCTGTTTACCGGCATTATAGCGTCCCTCTGCTCGTTTGTCGGACTGTGCAGCGAAACCGATAAAGTAACGGGCAGACCCTCGTCGGCAAAGCGGTCGATGCCTTCAACGAGACCGCAGGTCGAAAGCGATATGCGGCGGCAGCCTATATTGAGTCCGTTTTCGCTGTTGAGCAGGCGTATGAATCTCACGACGTTGTCGTAATTGTCGAACGGCTCGCCCATACCCATTATAACTACGTTCGACACGCGCTCTCCTGTATCCTTCTGCGCCTCGTATATCTGCGACAGCATTTCGGACGGGGCGAGCGATCTTTTCAGACCGTTGAGCGTGGACGCGCAGAAACGGCACCCCATACGACACCCAGCCTGACTTGATACGCAGACGGTGTTTCCGTAATCGTGGCGCATAAACACGCTTTCTATGTATTCTCCGTCATAACAGCGGAAAAGATATTTTACGGTCCCGTCCTCCGAGACCTGCTTTTCCTCCGCTTTTACGCCGGGTATAAGCGCTTCCTTTTCGAGTTTTTCCTTCATTTTTTTCGGGATATCGGACATCTGATCGAGCGACGCGCCCTTGTGGAGCCACTTGTAAAGCTGCTTCGCTCTGTATTTTTCCTCTCCCAGACCGAGAACGAACTCCGTAAGCTCGTGCTCGTACATCGACAAAATATCTTTCGGCATTTCCTATTTCCTTATTATTTTCGCTGTATAAAATCCGTCCGTGCCGTCTCTGTGCGGCAGATACGTTTTTTCGCTTATAAGCTCGAAATCCGGGTTGTTTTGTAAAAAATCACGCACGTTCCCGCCGTTTTCGGCTGACAGCACCGTGCAGGTCGAGTAGACCATCACGCCACCCTTTTTAAGGTATGCGGACGAAGACCGGAGTATCGCTCTCTGCGTGTTTATAAGCCTTTCAAGCTCCGTTATCTCTTTGTATCTCATATCGGGTTTGCTTCCTAAAACGCCCAGTCCCGAGCACGGCACGTCGCATATAACGCGGTCGCATTTTCCGGCAAGCCCGTCGGGCGGCGTTCTGCCGTCGCGTTTTTCCGTTTTTATTATCGTGACGCCGAGCCGCGCGGCGGACTTATCCACGGCTTTCAATTTGTTTTCGTGTATGTCGTAAGCGTATATAACGCCGTCGTTTTTCATCTCCATCGCCGTTGACAGCGATTTGCCGCCCGGCGCGGCGCATACGTCCGCCACGGTCATACCGGGCTTTGCGCCGAGCAGTACCGTCGCCGCCTGACACGCCCCGTCCTCGACGAAAGCGAGGTCGCCCGCGATATCGAAAAGCGTGTTTATATCGACGTGTTCGCACAGCTTTACGCCGAATTCGCTCTGCGTTATTCTCTCCGCTTTTATGCCGTTATCCGATCACGCGGAGCGTAAGACGGTCGCTTTTGAAAAACGCTTTAAGCATGCTTTCCGTTTCGTCAAAGCCGAGCTCCGACAAATACAGTCCGCAGATCTGTTCCGATACGGAATATTTAACCGAAAGATACTTCGCGTCGCCCGACCTGCGGCTTATCTCCGGCATCCCGTTTTTCGCGATCCTGCGCAGAACGGCGTTCGCAAAGCCGGCGGCTGACTTGCGCTCGTATTTTTTCGCAAGCTCCGCGCCCTCGTTCACCGCGGAATAATCGGGTATGCGGTCGAGGTATAAAAGCTGATAGGCTGAGACGCGCAGTATGTTTTTCATCTCAAGCGTCATTTCATCGACCGGCTTGTCTGACACGGCCGATATCGCATAATCGAGCGTGAGCCGCCTTTCGAGCGTGCCGTAAAACAGCTTTGTATAAAGCGCCCTGTCCTTGTCTTTAAGACCGAATTTCTTTATCGCCGCGTCGGCTTCAAGGCTTCCGTATTTGCCCTCTCTTTCAAGACGGCAAAGCGAAAGGACCGCCAGCTCCCTCGGCGTGTAACGTCTTTTTTCTTCCATTATCTGCCTTTGAAACGTGTAATATAATATACGAGCTGAAGCGCCGACACCGCGAGAGAGCCGACGTACGTCATAGCCGCGGCGTTCAGCACTTTTCTGACGCCCTTTATCTCCTCCGCCGTGAAGCGCCCGCTGTCCGACAAAACCGTTATCGCGCGGCGGCTTGCGTTGAATTCGACCGGCAGGGTTATAAGCTGAAACGCCACGACGAGCATAAAGCTGACGATACCGGCGATAACGAGCGGCTTGAACGAAAGTATGAAGCCGAGTATCATAAGCGGTATCGAAAACCGCGAGCCGATATTGCATATCTTTACCGACGCCTGACGGATCCTTGCCGGCGCGTAGTTTTCGTGATACTGCAAGGCGTGCCCCGCCTCGTGCGCGGCTATGCCGACTGCGGCGACGCTGTATTTATCGTACACGGTCTCGGATAAAAATATCGTATTTGACGCCGGGTCGTAATTGTCCGTAAGATCTCCGCGCACCTGATTTACCGGCACGCCGGAGGCGCCGCCGAGACTCAGAACGAGCCTTGCCGCCGTCATTCCGTTTATCCCGGTATTTACGGCGGAATATTTTGAAACCGTCGATTTCAGTACCGTCCGGATTATCAGAACGAACAGATAAGCCGGAAGCATGAAAAGCAAATATTGATACCAGTACATTATTCCTTTACCAGAATATCGCCTAAAGCGATCTGTCTGCCGCGGATATAATCGCCCGCGCTCATTTTCTGTTTGCCCTCGGGTATAAGCTCAACTATCCTCAAAGCTCCTTCGCCGCAGGCGACCGTAAGCTCGTTCGACCGTGCGTCGGCTTTTATAACCTCACCGGGCGCTCCGTTTCCTTCGCAAACCTCCGTCTTTGCGATACGCAGGCCGCGCCTGCCCTTTGAGCCGGTCTGATAACAGCCGCAGACCAGAAGCGGATAAACGCCGCGTATAAGGTCGTGAAGCTGTTTTGCGGGACGGCTGAAATCGAGCGCAAGCTCGGATTTTTCAATTTTAGGCGAATACGTCGCTTTATCGCCGTCCTGCTTTTCGTAAACGGCGGTGCCGTCGAATATGCGCGGTATAGTGTCAAGCAAAAGGTCCGATCCTGCCTCGCCCATTTTTTCAAAAAGCTCTCCGCAGTTCATATCGTCGGGTATATCCGTTCCGGCTTTCGATATCATATCGCCCGTATCGCAGCCGCTGTCCATACGCATTATCGTGACGCCGGTCCTCGTTTCGCCGTTTATGATGCATCTCTGCACCGGCGCGGCGCCGCGGTATTGCGGCAAAAGCGAGCCGTGTACGTTTATACAGCCGTATCGCGGTATTTCAAGCAGAGCGTCGGGAAATATCTTGCCGTACGCCGCGACGACTATCATATCGGGCTTCAATTCCCTTATTCCGTTTAAAACGTCTTCGTCGCGCAGTGTTTTCGGCTGATATACGGGTATACCGTGTTCAAGCGCGTATTCCTTTACGGGCGGCGGCTGCATTTTGTTGCCTCTGCCCTTCGGCTTGTCGGTCTGCGTATATACGGCCTTTACGTTGTATCCCGCCGATACGAGACCGTCGAGTATCTTTACCGCAAATTCCGGCGTGCCGAAAAAGATCATATCATTCGTCATCTGATTCTTCAATCTCATCCTTCGATAACATTCTTACGGCTTTGTCGTAGAATATGACGCCGTCAAGGTGATCCGTCTCGTGGCAGATCGCGCGAGCCAGAAGTCCCTCTCCCTCGACCTCGAACGAGTTGCCGTCGCGGTCGAACGCTCTGACCTTTACCTTCATCGGGCGGTGAGTTATGCCCCATCTGCCGGGAACGGACAGACAGCCCTCGACCTCCTCCTGCTCGCCGCTCTGTTCGATTATCTCCGGGTTTATAAGCTCGATAAGCTCGCCCGGCTCGCATTCGATTATGCATACGCGGCGGAGCACGCCGACCTGCGGCGCGGCGAGTCCCACGCCGTTCGCCTTATGGAGCGTGTCCTTCATATCGTCGAGCAGTCTTTTCGTTCTTTCGTTGAACTGAACTACGGGTCTGCACTTCTTTCTCAATATCTCGTCGCCGTCTTTAACAATATTCAAAACAGCCATGATCTTCTCCTACATCTGATTCGGATTCACGTCGGCGGTGATGCTGACGTGTCTCGGGTATTTTTTCATAAACGCTTTTATGACCTCCGCGGTAAGCTCTCTCTGTCTTTTTCCCATACGGAGCTTGCATAAAAGCTGCATACGGCATATGCCGTTCAATCTGTATATCTGCATCTCGCACGGACCGTAGATAAGCATTTTCACGTCCTGATAGCTTCGCGCGAGCCTGCCCTCTATCGCTTTTCTCAGCTCCGCCGCGGCGCGTCTTACGAGCGTTTCGTCGTCCGACTGGACGGAAAACAGCAGAATATCGCAAAAAGGCGGAAACAAAAGCGATTTACGCATTTTTATCTCGCCCTCGTAAAAGCCGTCGTAATCCTGCTTTTTTGCAAGGGCTATTATCTCGTGATCGGGGTTGAACGTCTGTATGACCGCGACTCCGGGCTTTTCGCCCCTGCCGGAACGGCCTATCACCTGCGTGAGCAGCGAAAACGCCCGCTCGTGCGCGTGGTAGTCGTCGAGGTACAGCGCGTTATCCGTCATCACGACTCCGACGAGCGTGACGTCGGGAAAATCGTGCCCCTTCGTCACCATCTGCGTGCCGACGAGTATATCCGCCTCGCCGCGCCTGAATTCGTTCAGTATACGGTCGTACGCGCCCTTTCCAGCGGTCGTGTCCGCATCGAGTCGCAGTATCCGTGCGCCGGGGACGGCGGTGTTTGTCTGTTCGTCTATCTTCTGCGTGCCGTAGCCTATCCTGCCTATATGCGGCGAGCCGCATTTCGGGCAGTTCTCCGGCTCTTTGACGGTATAGCCGCAGTAATGGCACATCAGTCTGCCGCGCTCCTCTCCGCGCGCTTTATGGTACGTCAGAGATACGTCGCAGTTGGGACACATTATCACCTCGCCGCACATTTTGCACGCGACGAAATTGCTGTATCCGCGGCGGTTGAGAAACAGTATGCTCTGATTCCCGTTTCTGTGATTCTCGCTTAAAAGCGAGCAGAGGCGCGTGCCTATCGGGTCCGTTATTCCCTCCGCGTAATCGAGCCGCAGATCCGCCGTTATGACCTCAGGCAGCTTTGCCTGACCGTAGCGCGATGACAGCTTTACAAGGTGATATTTGCCCGTCTGAGCCTTGTAAAAGCTCTCGACGGACGGCGTGGCGGACGCAAGCAGCATAAGCGCGTTATGCTCGCCGCACCGGAAGCGCGCGATATCCTTCGCCCTGTATCTCGGCGCGGATTCGGATTTATACGTCGTTTCCTGCTCCTCGTCGATAACGAAAAGTCCGAGGTCGGGAACGGGAGCGAACGAAGCGGAGCGCGTGCCGATTATAAGGTCGGCGCCGCCGTTTTTTATCCTGCGCCAGCTGTCGGATTTTTCTCCCTCCGACAAACCGGAATGTATAACGGCCACCCTGTCCCCGTAATACGAGCTGAAAATGCGGAGCGACTGCGGCGTCAGCGCTATTTCCGGCACGAGCATTATTACCTTTCTGCCGGATCTTATAACGCTGTCGCAGACGGATTTTATAACGAGGGTCTTGCCGGAGCCGGTAACGCCGTATAAAAGCGCCGCCTCGGGTCTTCCGGTTTTTGTAAGCGATATAAGCTCATCCGCGGCTTTCCTCTGTTCGTCCGTCAGGACTTCCGCGCGGCTCTCATCGTTTACCCTGAAAGCCTGACGGTATCTTTCGACGCGCTCGCAGGACAATGCGCCTTTATCGCAGAGCGCTTTGAGCTGCGCGGGATTTACGCCCGCGTCACCGCATAAAACGCTTTTTTCGGTCTTGCCGCGCTCTTTCAGATATTCAAGCGCCGAGCGCATCGCCGCGCTTTTGGTCGGCACGTCCTTTTCAAACGAATAATATTCGTCGAAAACTATGTTTTTCGATTCCTTTGCGAGGCTCGTTTTCGTCAGATATCCGTTTCTGCAAAGGTACGACAAAGCCTCCGACACGGCGGCGCCGTATTCCTTTACGAGCTTCGACCGCGTGTCGAGCAGTCCCGCCGCAACGGCGTCGTAGACGACCGTCACCTTCGCGTTCAGCGACGGCAGAGGCTTATCCGTGACCTCGTAGCGCTCGTCGAGCGTACCGAGTATCTGCGTCGGAAAAACCGTGCGCACCGCGTCGCCGAACGAACAGAACGTCGTTTCCTCGATAAAGCGCGCAAGCCTCATCATCTCGTCGGTCAATGAGTAAAAGCGGCTGTAAATATGGTCCGTATGCTTATACGCTATGCCGTCTCCGTCGCCGTCCGTTATCCCGGTTATCACGCCGAGCGAATAACGGTTCGCGGCGCCGAACGGCACCGTGACGAAAGCCCCGGTAAACGCGGTCTCGTCTGTTATATAGCTGTAGCTGTTCTCGCAGTCGTAAGGGAGCGACAACAGCTTTACCGTAGCTATAAGCATTATTTCGGTCTTGTTTCCTCGACTATGGCGTATTCGCCGTCGGTAAGCATAGTTATGGCGTTCCTTACCGCTTTTTCGTCGCGCAGCTCGGGGTCTATCATCGAGGCGAGCGATTTATCGGTCTCCTTCGCCGTTATTTTTCTTTCCGCTTCTTCTCTCTGTCTCACGTATTCGTCTGTGACGATGTGAGCGCATTTCGACGTGGCTATAACAAGCTCGTAGCGGTTGTATTTGTTGTTTTGCGTTAATTCTTCGATTGACGGTTTGATCATTTTTTTACTCCTCTGTGTTAAAAAATATTCTCGGAAAATCCGGATTGTTTTTGGTTTTATACTGCTGCGTTTCGGCTATCAATTCAAGCTGTCTCACGCAGTCGTCTATTTTGCCGTCCCCGTTAAGAAGGAAATAATCGTACTTGTCGAAAAGCTGTATCTCCTCTTTCGCGCGGGCGAGGCGCTTCAGTATTTTTTCCTCGCTTTCGGTGCCTCTGCCGCGGAGACGTTCTTCAAGCACCTTGTACGACGGGGGCAGAAGCATTACGAGAACGGCGTTTTCGTCCTTCGCCTTTACCTGCATGGCGCCGGCGACTTCTATCTCAAGTATGACGTTTACTCCGCGCTCTATGTACGGTGTGAGCTGTGACACGGGCGTTCCGTAATACTCGCCGGTGTATCTCGCGTACTCGTAATAATTGCCGTTTTTTATGCCCTCTTCAAACTGCTCTTTCGTTACGAAGCCGTAGTCGACGCCGTTTTTTTCGGTGCCGCGAGGGGCTCTCGTCGTGTCGGATACGGAATAATGGAAATTCAGTCCCCTGTTCATCAGCCTTTCCCTGACCGTGCTCTTGCCGGAGCCGGCGGGACCGGATAATACGAATACCGTGCCTTTTTTCATTTTTCCGTTTCCTCCACAAGCTTTTCCGACAGCGTGTCGGCGGTAAGCGCGCTCAGTATGACGTGGTCGCTGTCGGTTATTATGACCGCTTTTGTCTTTTTGCCGCACGTCACGTCTATCAGTCTGCCGCTGTCCTTCGCGTCGGTCACCATGCGTTTGACCGGCGCCGATTCCGGCGAGCATACCGCGACTATCCTGTCGGCGGATACCATACTGCCGTAGCCGATATTTATAAATTTCATAAATACCACTCCTGTTGATTATTTGTGCCCGCAGGGCAATTCACGCGCCGCAAAGCGCAATTCACGCCGTAAGGCAATTCACGCGCCGTAAGGCGCAATTCACGCCGTCAGGCAATTCACGCGCCGTAAGGCGTGAATAACGCCGGCGCGCGTCATTCGA
Source organism: uncultured Ruminococcus sp. (assembly GCA_902784545.1). Taxonomy (GTDB): domain Bacteria; phylum Bacillota; class Clostridia; order Oscillospirales; family CAG-272; genus UBA1248. The sequence goes on from CACZVC010000137.1 coordinate 12,298, forward strand.
TATTCTGTATCTGCTCTCTGATCTTTTCAAGCTCGCATTTTATGGCGACGACGTTTGATGTGATAGAC
>CACZVC010000138.1 GCA_902784545.1 uncultured Ruminococcus sp.
GAACATGAATTGAGCCTTACGGCTCATGAATTGTCCCTTAAAGGACATTAAAGAGGTTGTCACTTAACGCGACAACCTCTTTATTTTTATGTTATTTTATTTTTTCTTTTTGACTTTGAGGATTATCACGACGACAGCCGCTATAACGACAACAACGCCTGCGATAATACCGATTATGAGACCGACGTTCGGACCGCCCTTGGAGGGTGTGCCGCTTGTGGTCGTCGCGGGAGTTTTTTTGGTGTCTTCCGTCTTGGTCGTTTCAGCCTCGGTCGTCGTAGTTTCGGTTTCATTGTCCTTTGTTTCAGCCTCGGTCGTCAGGGCCTCGGTCGTTTCAACGGGCTCCTCTTCCTTGGCGTAAACGGTCTTTAAGTAATATACGATATCCTCTTCGTCGGACGTCGCCGGGTCGATACGGAGCGATCTGACCTGTCCGCCCCAGTTGCCCTGGTCGTCCATCGTCATATCTATCTCACACTCAGCGAATTCCGCCGCGCCTTCCATTTCGTAGTCTATATGGTTAGCCGCGATCTCTCTCGCTTCCTTGGTGGTGAAGAATATTTCGCCCCTCGTATCCTCGACCTCGGTCTTGTAAACGAGTACGAGTATCGGATACTTGTCACCGTCATACCACTGATCCTTTTTCATCGTCAGGGAGAAGAACGGGTCGGCGCCGACGCAGGTCACTTTCAGGCAGCCTTCAGCCTCGTCGTATTCAAGATCCACGTTGTTGCCGCCGCCGAGCTTGCTTACGACAGCCGGATCGGTAAAGTCGGCTATAACGACTCTGTCGGTCGGGACCGGTTCAGCCGGTTCGGTCGTATCGGCTTCAGTCGTTTCGACGGGTTTTACGCTCGGGTCTTTTTCCATCGTTTCGGTCTCTCTCGGATCACGCTTCAGATTGAGCGGAGACGTCTGCAATACGGAGCCGGGCAGATTGGCGGTCCCGTCGCCGTGGTCGCCTATGAAGAGGCGGTCGCCGCCGTAGGAGCAGCCGGAGAGCGAGTTGATCTGATCGGGATATACCAGATCGCAGACGGTGGAAAGGTCGGATTTGTTGAGAACGACGACCTTGGAATCAACGCCCGCGTAAGTGGTGACGAACAGATAGTCGCCCGCGGTGCAGATACCGTAAGCCTCGGGAATTTCAACCTGGTTTACGATGCTCTTGCCGTCTTTGTCTATCTTTATAACGTTGCTGCCCTTTGAATAGGAGCTTCCGTCCTGCTTGTAGCAGAGGTAGATGTAACCGTCAACGTCAACGGCTACGTAGCCCGGGTCGGACTGGGAGCCTGTCAGCTCGTTGTAGTCGACGACGCCGTTTACGCCGAAGCTCGGTTCAAGCTTCATATTCTTGACGTCGGTAACGTCGTAGCAGCGGATGGTGTCCTTGTCGTAGCAGGTAACGACGTAAACAAGCACCTTGTCGCCTATTTTCTGCGTGGCGACGCCGTTTATACCGGTGTGAGCGCCGTCGAGCTTTTCGGTGATGTAGGATATCTCCGTCATAAATCCGTCTTCGTCAACGTCCGTATCGACGCAGGCGAGGGATATGTACGGGGTCGCGGGAACGTCGTGCGTGATACCGACGAACAGATAGCCGCGGCAGTCTACCGCAAGTCCCTTCGGATAGTTGGAAGCGGCGGTCACGCCGTCGTCGTTTTCTATCTCGGGGTCGTACTCGCCGACGTGAGCGCCGGTGGAGGTATCGATCTTACTTACGTGACGGAGATTCTGTAAAAATCCGCCGTAAACGAATTTTCCGTCGGGAGAAGCGGTAAAGCCTCTCATCTGGAAAGCGCTGTTTTCATCGAGACCGTCAAGGTCCGCGAGCAGATCGACTGTCGCGCTTTTAAGCGTTGCGTCGTCGCTGCCCGCAAACGCGGGTACAGCCGCGAGCATAACGAATAACGCTATGATTATGATTGCTGTGATTTTTTTCAATTTAAAAGCCTCCTTTTAAAATTTATGTCATTATAACATTTTTATCGGGAAAAGTCAATAGCAAAAGCAAATTTTACTTGCCTACGCAGAATTTCGAGAATATTTCGTTTATTATGTCCTCTTTTACGTCCGTGCCGTCAAGTCCGGCGATATCGGACAAAGCATCCTCGAGGTCGAAGCACGCGGTATCCTGCGTTTCACCGCTTTCAAGCGCGGAAAGCGCCGCTCTGCACGAATTTATAAAGCCCGATACGGCGGCGTACTGGCGGCTGTTTATTATATGCGGCTTGTCGTAGTCTATTTTTCCGCTTATGAAAAGCTTTTCGACAAGCTCCGTTATTTTTTCTTTTCCCTCTTTGTTTTTCGCGCTTATGTGAACGGTGTTCTCAAATATGCCGTCATACCCTTCGCCGTCCGACAGATCGGATTTGTTTATCACCGCGATAACCGGCGCGGCGAGCTTTTTGAGCTCTGATATGAACGCAAGATCGTCGTCCCTGGGTTTTTCCGAGCCGTCGAATACCGCCAGCACGAGCCCCGCGTCCGAAAGCGCTTTTTTTGCAAGCTCCACGCCTATCTTTTCGACCGTGTCGTCTGTTTCGCGTATGCCGGCGGTGTCGGAAAGTCTCAGCTTCACCTGACCGCATACCACGTTTCCGGTAACTATATCGCGCGTGGTGCCGGGTATCTCCGTAACTATCGCCGTCTGCTCTCCTGTGAGCATATTGAGAAGCGACGATTTTCCGACGTTCGTTTTTCCGGCTATGACGGTCTTTACGCCCTCGCACACCGCGGAGCCGGTCTTGTAGCTGTTTTTAAGCGTTTCGGCGCGGTCGGCGAGCGCTTTTACGCGCTCCTTAAGCTCGTCCGTCGTGACGTCCGCCATATCCTCGTCTGGATAGTCTATATATGCGTACGTCGCGGCTATGAGGTGCCGGAGCTCGTTATACAGATACTCCGCCTCGCCCGAAAGAAGTCCCCTGTTCGCGCCGCCCGCGAGCTTCAGCGCGCCTATGCTCTCCGCGTCTATGATATCCATTATCGCCTCGGCGGACGTAAGACGCAGCTTGCCGTTTATAAAAGCGCGTTTTGTAAACTCGCCGCCTTCGGCGTATGACGCGCCGGCGTCGGCGAGGGCGCGCAGTACGAGCGACGAGACGAGCACGCCGCCGTGACAGCAAAGCTCCGCCATATCCTCGCCCGTGTAAGATCTCGGCGCGCGGTACAGCGTAAGCATCCCGTCGTCTATAACGCCGCCTTCAAATACAAAATCGCCGTAAACGGCTTTTGCCGACGGTATATCGCACAGTTTTTTTCCGCTTTTCGGACGGAAAACGGCGGAGGCGACCTTTATCGCGTCGCTCCCCGTCATTCTTATCATTGCTATGGCGCCCCTGCCGTAAGGCGTTGAAAGCGCCGCAACGGTCTTATCGAACATCATTTCGCCTTTCTGCCGTTATATAACGTATCGTATAACCACGGCGAGCGCATCGTATAGTCGTCGGCTTCCTTCAACTCCTTCGCCATATCGCGGCGCAGTTTTAAAAGCAGCTCCGCCTGACCGTCTTCGTTCGCGCGGTTTATAAGCTCGTCGGGATCTTCGTCGGTAAAATACAGCTCGTCGCTGTCGGAGCAGTTCCAGACGTATTTTATATGACCGTCCGTTATCATCCTCTGCGTGTAAAGCCCGAACTGCTGACCGTTATACGTTACAAGCGCGTATTTTCTTTTTCTCTCCGGCTCGCCGCCCGTAAGATACGGGTAAAGGCTTACGCCCTCAAGCCCGTCGGGGCGCGGCAGTCCGCATATATCGAGCAGAGTCGGGACGAGGTCGAGCGCGTTCACGGTAAGGTCGGAAACGGTTTTATGAGACGCGCCGGGGTATTTTATGACGAGCGGCACGCGCACGACGGAATCGTACATTATATAATGCTTGTCGAGCATGCGCCGGTCGCCGCACATATCGCCGTGGTCCGCGGTGTATATTATCACGGTATCGTCGTAAAGTCCCGATTCTTTGAGATAGTTTATCATCACGCCTATCGCGTCGTCCGTCTGCGAAACGTATCCGTAATACATCCTTATGTTGTGCAGATATTTTTCAACATCCGTTTCGCCGTTGTTCCAGTTCAGCACCATCTGCCTCTGCATAAAAGGCTTTGTCGAAAGATCGTCGTAAAACGAACGCCATAACGGAACGTCCTTATACATAGAGGCGAACGGCTCGCTGGGGCGGCACGGCAGATGCGGCGCCGAAAAATTGACCCTTATCTGAAAAGGCGAGCCGCCGTATTTTTTTATAAGCTCTATCGCCTCGTACGCCGCGCGGTGCGTTTCGCTCAACTCGAGCGGAAGATCGCATTTATCGCCGAACCAGCCGTTTTCATACTTTGTTTTATCCGGCTCGCGAAGCTCCGATGCCGGTATGAAATCGTCGTAGCCGAATTCCGTCGCAGGAAGCTCCGAAACGTGCCACGCGCCTATATAGCCGCATTTATATCCGGCGTCTTTGAGGTCGCGGCTCCACGAATAGTTGTCTTTTGAAAAAGGTACGGACGGTATGCCTTGGTCGTAATTCCAGAGAGTGCCGACGTGCTCCGGCCGCCTGCCGCAAACCATACTGCGGCGCGCGGGAACGCATATCGGGTTAGGCGTATACGACTGCGAAAATTCCACCCCGTCCTCATAAAGCGCGTCGATATTCGGCGTTTTTACCGGGTAATCGCGCGCAAAGCCGAGGCAGTCGCGCCTCTGCTGGTCGGAGCAGATGAATAGAATATTAGGCTTCATAACACCGTCACCCTGCATATAAGCATATTGTGGTCGGATATCATACCGGACGTCGCGTCGACGGTCCTGACACAGCTTACCTCAAAGCCGTTTGTATAAAGCACGTTGTCGATGCTTCTGTCGGCGTAGGTGTGCAGGTCCCTGTTCGCAAGTGAAAGCCAGCGTATATTCTCCGACACGACGGACGGCTGAACGTTGAAGTCGCCGCAGCACAAAAAACCGCCCTTCTCCGCGTAAAATTCGCGCAGCTCGTGGTCGAGGCACGACGCGGTGTCTCTGTTCCCCTCGTCGCTTTCGCAAGAAAGATGCGTGTTGAAAACCGTCACGTCAACACCGTTTACGTCGAGCGTCGCGTAACCGCAGGAGGTCCCCTGCTTTGCGACCTTTACCTTGTAGTTTATCGTTTTTTTGTCTTTTATAGGGAATCTTGACAGTATCGCCGTGCCGTACAGACCGTTCTGGAACGGTCTTATCGTTATGAAATGGTAATACGGATAACCCGCGGTCTTCGATATGAAAGAAGCCATATCGACGCCTCCCGATCTGTCGCAGCCGAAGTCGACCTCCTGCATTGCGACGACGTCGGCGCCGCATCCGCCGATGAATCCGGCGATCGCGTATAGATCTCTTTCGTCATAACGGTTGAACATTTTCGACGACGCGCCGATATTGAATGAGGCGAGTGTAAAGCTTTTCATCCTCTGAATTTCTCCGCTAATTTATTTATGTCCTCCACCGCGCATTCGACGGCGTAGTTGTATTTTGTCTGACAGCCGAAAAGAACGCCGTCTCTGCCGTAGACGTTAAGCTCGTAAAACGGTATCACAAGCGTTTTTTTGCCCTTTTGGTATTCTCTGCTCTTTTTTTCGAGCTTCGCTTCCGTTATGTCCTTATACGGCACGAAAAACAGCTCGTCGTCGACGCCCTCCTCCGCGAGATGAGCGGTGCGCGTCGAGGCGCGCAGCTCGTCCTTCGTGAAATAAACGAGCGTTTTGACGTAGTGATCGGTGCGGTATTCTCCCTGTCCGTCGCGCTTGATATACGGCGTGTCGAAATAATGGTAGCCCTCCGTGACAAGGCTTGAAACGTAGGGCAGCTCCTTTTCGTAAACGTCGAGCTCGAAACGCGCCTTTTCCTCAAAGCCCTGAAGCATTTTGAGCACTTCCTCGTCTATCTCCGACTCGCTTGAACGGCGCAGTAAGGAGCCGAAAAACATAACGCAGCCGGCAATAAGCACCGGCACGACGGTTATCGTTATTATCCGGTAGTTATCCATATCGACCGGCCAGACAAAGAACAGTATGAACGCCGCCGCCATAAATCCGAGACCTATGTAAAAAAACGGCGTTCTTTTTTCCGATCTTGTGAAGACCGAATTTTTCAGCCCAGATCGCCGCCACGTCGTTTCTGTTGTCGTGGCGCTCGTTGCCGTTTTTTATCTCGATGCCGAACAGGTACGCGGGATTCGTTATGCGCATATCGTTCCTGAACGGATGCGCCTGATAGAACAGAAAGCCCTCGGCTTTCGCAAGCTCCGAAAACTCGCGCGGGCTCATTTTAAAAAGCTCGGTACAGCGCGCGGCGGTCGCGTCGCTCATACCGTAAACGAGGTAATCGCTGTCCGCGCCGTCAAAGCGTATCTCATAGCCGTTTAAAACCGTCAGCCCGAGCTTTTCGCCCTCCTCCTTTGCAAGAAGATAAGCGTCGTGATAAAAACGGAAAAAATCATCCTCTCCGTTGTTTTTGTAGTGATTGCAGGTGTAGGTATTGAAGTGATTCGTTATTACAAGGCAGTCGTAACCGGCTTCCTTATAGCTCTGCACGGTCTGCCGTGCGGTCAGATGACCGCACAGCGAGACCTCGCTTGTATGAACGTGTAAGTCTGTTTTCATTACAGTACGGAAACGCCTTTCATAAGAAGCTTTACGGGACCTTTATAGTTGCGCGAAACGTCCGTCTTTTCGGACAGGCGCAGAGTCGATAACACCTCCGAGAGCTTTGCGCTCATGGAAATACCCGTTACCGGCGTTATTTTTCCGTTCTCGTGCAGATACGCGAGCCTGATCTCCCCGCCTATGTAATCGTTATAAAGGTCTATCTGTATGCCGGACATCGAGGCGCATTCAAGATACGGCTCTTTTTCCGTTTCCTCATCCGTAAGCGTACCGGCTCCGAGCTCGATGCAGCCGAGACTTCCGCTCGGCTCTTTGACTCCGAGATACTGACCGAAGCGTACCGAGCCGAAGCTTCCGCATATGACGCCGTCCTTTATTATCTGCTTGTCGGTAAGCGAAGCTCCGTCGCCGTCAAAGAAAGCGGAGTTTTCGCTTCCCTCTATGACGCTCCTCATCGTGAGATTTATTTTGTCGCCGTCGCCGGTCTGCAGATCGTCGCCCTCTTTGTGAAGATTCGCATGCGAGTATATGGACTGATAATTGCAGTCGTAGGAGAGCTCTCCGCAGAGAGACGCTATCTCAAACGGGCGCAGAACGACGTTGATCGAAAGCTCCCTGCCGGGCTTTTCGGCTTTGTATCTGTCCGCCGTCTCTTTCATTTTTTCTCTTATTTCCGCGGTTATCTTTTCTTTATCGAAAACCGTGAAGCGGTAATCCTCATACAGCTCCACGGACTGTTTTTCGTCCGTGAACGTCGGTATCGCTTCGATCATAACGCGGTGGACCGTCTCTTTTTTGTCGACGCCGCGGCTGTTGACGACGTGCTTTTCATCGCGGTAAATGAATATTTCAAGCGCGTTTATCGAGCCGCCGGGCACGTCGTCCGCGTCAAAGACCGCGTCGGCGATCATCCTGCCGAGCGTTTCGGGCTCGTATTTGTCGAGATTCGTCGGCAGCTCCGCCTCGAGCTCTCCGCCCGCGGGCAGCTCGTACGGCTGGTTGGAGACGAGCATGGCGCGCGCCGCCGCGGTTTTTATCTTTTCCCTTATATCGTCGTCGCTCATAGATTCAAACACCGGGAAATTGGAGTCGCCCACGGCGCCGTCGTGCTCGACGTAAACCGTTACCCACGTCGCCTTTGTATCGGTGCTCCTCACCGTTTCAAGCGATCTGTGAACGAAAAACAGCTCGTACGACTTAACGTTTTTCTCACTTATCCTGTAACCGCTTATGCCGGATGTGTTATCAAGTATCGTTTTAAGATTTTTCATCCTAATTTCACCCTCACTTTCAGGTTGGGACCGCCGTCCGAGACGCGCACCCATTCTTTATAGCCCTTGCCGCAGAAGCCGGAGCCTTCCACTTTGAACGTATCGGATATCATGGATATGGATTTGAGCAGATCGGGAACGTAGCCGCTCATAACGACCGGCGAAACGTAGTTGTCCGTCAGCTTGCCGTCGACTATTTCGATGCCGTATTCGGCGGTGCACTGTATCTGCCAGTTTTTCGGGTCCTCCATGCCGTTGTTCGTTTCAAACAGCATATATCCGTGCTTTACGGAGGCTATCATATCCTCAAGCTTATCCTTGCCGGGCGTGAAGAACGTGTTCGTCATACGCGAGTACGCCTTGCGCCTGTAATTGTCGCGCCTGCCGTTGCCGGTCGGCTCCGTGCCTAACTGCGTGGCGGAGGCGAGGTCGGAAAGACCCGCGACGAGGATACCGTCCTTTATTATCTGCGTGTCGTGCGCAAGAACGCCGTCGTCGTCGAAGAAATACGAAGCCACGGAATGAGCCGCGGCGGCTCCGTCGTGCATATTCGTTATGGGCGAGGCGACGTATTCGCCTACGCAATTCTTGGCAAGCGCCCTGTCTTTTACGAACTGGTCCATCTCGACGCCGTGTCCGAAAGCCTCGTGCGCTATGAGTCCGGTTATCGACGCGTCTGTGATAACGTCGTAAACGCCTGGCTTTATCGGCTGAGCCTTTACGAGGTGGCGCGCAAGCTCGACGACCTCGTCGACGCTCGCCTTCGTATTTTCGATCACCTCGGATAATTTGTCCGAGCCCTCGACGTGGCGTGTCTGCACCATTCTGCCGTCGTTATATATCGCCATCGAATAGCCGTTTGCCCAGCCGTAATGCTGAGACAGCTCTCTGTTTGCGGTGACGAAAAGCTTGGAAACGGTGTACGGCATTATCATACCGAAGGCGTTGAGCACCTTTTCGTCCTTTGCGCATATCTCGTTTGAGATCTGCTTGCACACGCCGAGCAGATATTCGTCGGTAAAGCCGGCGAAATCCGTCTCGCGTACAAAATCTTTTTTCATCGGCTCGTCTTTTACCGCCGCCGCGCTGATCTGTCTCGATACGAGCGCGGGATCGGTCTTCACCGCGGATATGATCTTAGCCGCGAGCGCTTTTTTGTCCCCGCTTATATCGTCGCAGGAATACTCGTAAAACGATTTGCCGCTGTGCATTTTTATCACAAAGCCGCACTCGCCCTCTCCGTCGGCCGCCATGGACATACGTCTGTCCGCGCGGTAGACCGAAGATCTCACGTCGGTACCGAGAACGCTTACGTAGTCAAAGCTCTTTTTAAGCTCCGCGACAAGCTCACGGCAGTCTTCTCTCATACTGTCAAGGTATGCTGAAAAAGGCATAAAACATCCTCCTTTAAATATTGCTTTTCTTATTTTAAGATATAAAAATGAACATTTCAATATTATCAGTTGACAATTGACTGTCATCTGTTGAAATTATATAACGCGGACGTTTTTTTCGCTTTGTTGATCTATTGTTTTCAATCCGCCTCTCCCGCCGCCTTTATTACCGCCGCGTACGTCTTCGGCGTCAGCTCCTTTGAAAACTTTACGGCAAGAGTATTTACTCCGTTTCCGAACGAATAAACGATCTCATTCAATTCTTCGTACCGATTTCCGTTCAGCTCCTCCCATTCAACGGGATCGACCGTTTCAAGCTCGGCGTTGAGCGTTGTTATTATCTTTACCATTTCATCGTGATCTATGACCTTACCGGTTATTTTTCCGCCGTCGTATATACTGACCCCGGAGACTGACGGATCCCCCGCGGGATACGGCAAAGCTCTGAGCGCGTTTTTATACGTCTCCGTTCCGGCAAGATAATCGTATATCCTCACGCTGAGCCCTTTTGAAACGAATATACGCCGCGGCTTTGTCACGGCGCCGCACTTTACGTCAAGCGTCAGATCCTGTAAAGAACCGGCCCCGTCCGGTGTGTATATCCGGCCTCTTTTTTCATTTTGTATTTTTATTATCGCGCTCAGCTCGTCGAGTATTTCTCTGTCGTCGATCCGGACGCCCTCGCTGCGGCAGACGCTTTTCGCATAGTCCGATACGGTCCACCGGCTGCTGTCGAAATTCATAATTCTGAATTTAACGTCCGTTATGCTTCCGGGGCTCGCGGCGAAATCCGATTCCGCACGGTAAACGCCGAAGCACGCTCCGAAAACGCAGACGTTGAGCAGTATGACCGCGCCGAACACCGGAAGCGACTTTAAAACGCTTTTCCAGCTTTTCGTCGAGATTATCTCATACAAGAAATATACGACGGCGGAAAATATGTATGCGACAAGTATGCCCGCCGACAGCTTTACCGTATAATTATTGATGATCCTTTCCACAAAAAACACGGTCGCTATGAATGATATCGAACACGCTGCGGCGATACGGAAAGCGGACTGCAAGCCCTTTGACGGTGCGGGATGTCCCGCCGTTTCGCTTTTTCTGAATCTGAACAGTATGGAGCCCGCGATAAAATACACAAGCGAAAGCGCCGACGTATAAATTATCGGCGTGAACGTCGGCGAACTGCCGGAAAACTCGTAAATACCGAAAATAAGGTTGTTTTCAATGCCCGAAAACGGCAGAAGCGCCGCGTCCGCCGTGCACGAAAAGACCGACGATCTTATCAGACATTCCACAAAGTACAAAAGCAAATGCGGAAGCAAAGCGATTATAACGCTCAATATAAGCTCGACGAAAACCGTACCGGAAACCGTCATTGTCACAAGCACGATCGCGGCGACAAGAAGCGAGGCGGCAAGGCACGCGAGCAGGAACATTATAAGCGAGCCCGGCGCAAGCCCTTTATTATGCGTGAATATAAGATAAAACAGATACGAAAACGCGCCGAGCGCCGAAATAACGCAGACGATACCGCTGACAAGCGCTGACAAAAGGCTCAAAAACACACATTCCCGGCGGTAAGGCAGACTGTGGAACAGGTCGGAACCCGGTCTGTTGTTCAGAAATGAAAACATCCGTACCGTCATCATCGGAACGCAGATCACATAAAACGGTATGCCGAAAAACGCAAGCTCGACGCCGCGCATCACCTGTCCCGACACGAGCAGAGACGCCGAAAGCGACGTAACGGCGGAAAGCGCGAGAAATACTATAAGCTGCGTTCTGATACGCCGCAGACCTTCGGCGTACAATTTTATGCTGAATATTTTTTTCATATTTCTCCTCCTGTTTCCTTATCCGTATATCCGAGCGCGGAAAGCTCGAATCTGAAGACCTCGTCAAGCGAAAGCGGAAGTATGTCGAGCAGTACCGGCGACGTCGCCTCGAGCCTTGCCCTTACCTCTTCTCTGTCGCCTTTCACGACGGCGGTGCACACGGAGCCGTTTTTTTCAAATTCGAGCACCTCGATACCGTCGAATATCTCCTTGCCGTAATCGGCATTATACGCAAGCTGTACTTTGAAAAGCGACGTTTTGAGCTCTGAAACCTCGCTGTCGAGTACCACGCCGCCCTTGTGGAGCAGCGCCAGACGGTCGCACACGTCCTCAAGCTCGCGCAGAGAATGAGAGGTGAGCATCGCCGTCACACCGCGGTCAATTATATATCTGTTTATGAGCTGTCTTACACGGGAGCGGACCACCGGATCGAAGCCGTCGAACGTCTCGTCGAAAAAGTAATAATCCGCGTCGACCGACAGCGCAAGAAGCACCGCCGCCTGCCTTTTCATCCCCTTGGAAAAGGCGCCGACCGCTTTTTTCAAAGGAAGCTCGAATTCCGCGGCGAGCCTGTTGAAAAGCGCCGCGTCGAAGCCGGGTCTGAGCGATCCGTACATCGCCGCCATACGTTTAAGATTCGCGCCGGGCTCGAAATAAGGCTCGTCGGAGACGAACACCGTGCGGCGTTTTACCGCCGGATTTTCCCAGACCGGCGCGCCGTCGAGCGTTACCGTTCCGGATTCGGGACGGTAAATTCCGTTTATAACGCGCAAAAGCGTTGATTTGCCGGCGCCGTTCGAGCCGACCATACCGTAAACGCAGCCTTCGGGTATGCTTAACGATACGTTGTCGAGCGCCGTGAACGCGCCGAATTTTTTCGTAACGTTTTTTATTTCGATCATAAACCGTTTTCCTCCCCGCCGTTATATATTTTATTTATTTCCGTTGTTATATCCTCCAAAGGTACGCCCGCCGCTCTGATCTCGCGGCACAGGCGGCACAGCTCGGCAAGCTTTGCCGCGGCGCGTTTTTTCAGCGCGTCGAACACGTCCGGGCGTATAAAACAGCCTCTGCCCGGTACGGTCCGGACGATCCCGCGGAAATCGAGCTCGGTAAACGCCTTCTGCACCGTGTTCGGATTCGTTTTCAGCTCAGCCGAAAGACTGCGCACGGACGGCAGCATATCGTTCGGCTTCAGCACGCCCGACAAAACGAGCTTTTCCGTCATATCCGCTATCTGCTCGTATACCGGCGTACGCGACATCGCGTCAATCTGATACATCGTGTTCCCCTTTCTACTGTATTATCCGTATTAGTACAGTTGGATTATATCATACAACGCTCCTTTTGTCAATAGAAAACGGACGGAAATTTTATGAAACGCTTTTGATGACGGCGGCTTACGGGATCTGATTTCATCCGTCGGCAGCGCATCCGTGAACGCGTGACCGGATCCGTTCGTTTCGCTTCTTTCCGCTGTCGTTTATTTTTCCTTTGATCAAAATATTGTGAACTGACGTTTAAAATTATGAATTTTTATATATCTTGTTTTTTCGCTCCGATTGTCTATTATTTCCATTGCGCGTAATTATGCAGACGGATATTTTATGCACAATTACCATATAAACACGTAAGACGAAGCATAATTTACAATATATATGACAATAATTTACTTTGCGGCAATATTCGGACTTTACATTTTATCTCAAAAAAATAAATATTATAGTGTTGAAA
>CACZVC010000139.1 GCA_902784545.1 uncultured Ruminococcus sp.
TTTCATCCTCGTGCGGCTCCTCCGTGAAGTCCTCGCGGTTGATGCTTAAAATAGTCTGATAGAATTTTCTGAAATTGCGTATGCCGCGGTTTTCGCCGACGTCTTTATCGTCGCCCTTGAAAGACGTTCTGCCGTTTGCGGTCTCCGTTGCGACAAGCCCGTCGCCGGTGCCGGTAAGCTCAAAGTCGTAATGCTTTTCCTCCGTGTCTATCTTTATGCGGCTGACCTTGTCGATATTCACGCTGAATACCGGCTTGTCGAGAAAGTCCATAAGCGACCAGTCAAGGAACGTGAGCTTCGAGGCGTCCATTCTGGCTATCGTGTTGAACAGCATCGAGGCGACGTAGTAGAATTCGCTGCCGTCCTCCCCTCTCTGTTTGTCGGATATCGACACCATTATGACCATGTTCGCGCCTTCGTTTGAGCGGTAGTTGTAGTAAACGTCGCACGCCGGGCTGACAAAGCCGTATTTTTCCGCTATTTCCGGCTTCATAACGTAATCATGATCCTGCTCGCCGTGCTCGTCAAGCACCGGCTCGCCTTTTTCGTCCGTGACCATTACGGTGTCGTAAATGTTGTATTCAAGCAGATCCGTTCCCGTCATGTTCACTATCTGACCGAGCAGATTAGTCATCCTCTGCGTCGACGCGTCGTATTCGACCGGCGCGGTGACGACGTAAGGCACCGTAACGCCGTAGTTTTCAACGCCCGGCACGTTCGCGCTTTCGTCCTGATACGCTATCTTAGCGAACAGCTCGCCTTTTTTGAGAATGATTATATCCGATATGTTCGTAAGATACGAGTTATCCTCTATCGGATACGTGAGTATCGGCGTGAGAAGCGATCTTACGTCCGCCAGAAGCGTCGTTTTTATCGACTGTTCGAGGATGTATACAATATCCCTGCCGTCGACCATGCAGTAGTAATAATTTTCCGTAAGCGACGGCTTGCCGATATATACCTTGTACGAGGCGGACGGCGTATCGTCCGTCGCCCTCGTCGTTATGATGTAATACGCCTTTTCGTCGTTTTCGCCGAGACCGTATTCCTCAAGCGGCGCGCGGTTCTCGTCCGGCAGGAATCTGTCGGATATAAGCGGAAAGCCCGACGCCACGACGAGCTGTGAAAACAGCTCCTCGTTGTACGGCGTTCCCTCCATGCCCAAAAAGCAGAAGCTCTCCGTTTCCGCGTTGTAATACGCGGTGTAGTCGCCGTACCGGTTGTGCACCTCTATCGTCTGTATGCGTTCGCGCGGGATCTGCTCGAACATCATTACCTTTTTGTTTTTCGTCATCGCCTCTCCTTCGTAGAGCGTGGGCGGCGTCTCGACCTCGGTTTTGAAAAGTCCGGGTACGAAAATCAGCCCGAGCGCCACGACCGCGGCGATGACCGCGACGGAAACGATTATCAGAGTTACTTTTTTGGAGCTTTCACTCTTTATTTTTTTCTCTTTTTCCGGCTTTTTCTTCGGGGAGAAGGTGGAAAGCTTCATTTTCGGCGCTTCCTCTTCCTCCTCGCCGGAGCCGAGATCGCCCGAATATTCGGAATATTCGCCGCCGTAAAGGATACTGTGCAGCTCGGAATCGCTTTCGTTTATCTGCTCGTCCGGCGACTGCTCCGGCTCCGACGGCGCGGTGTATTTTTCGTTATCTTCCATATCAGTGTCTCTTTCTTCTGACTACTATGACGGTACCGACGCCGAGGACGACGACGGGCATAACGACCGCCAGAACTATCGTCCAGCCTCTCACGGCGTTGCTCGTCACCGAGGTAAGACCGTAGTTTTCAAGCCGCTTGTAGTCCACGTCTACCGGCATTTTGAGAAGCGGTATCCTCGTCAGAAGTACATTCAGAATGCCTCTGTTGGCGTACGCCTGCGAGTTGCAGTATTTGAGCATTTCGGGACAGCCGCACGTCAGCACGTACGAATTATAATCCTCGTTGTTTTCGTATTTGAGCTTGCTCGATACTACGAAAAGGTCAAATCCGTCGGCTTTGCCGATATCTGACGGCGCAAGAACGTCCGTGTCGGAGGCGTATGCTCTCGCCTGAGGCGAGGTGCGGAACGAGCTCGATATCTTCATCGACATCGTTTCGGATTTTTCGTCGAACAGTATCTGCACCGGCGCGGCGTACTGGAATTTTGTCCTTAAATTTCTGTAATTCTTCTGTACCGAGGCGCCGAGACCGTCCGTCGTGTAGACGACCGAGAAGCTTCTGTTGTCGGGCGACAGCGTGTTCACGCCGTCCTCTATCGTGTAGGTCGTCTGTACCTTTACGCCCCATTCCTCGAGATAGTGGCTGAGGTTGGTGTATTCATAACCCGTCGGGCCGAGAAATACCATTATTGAGCCGTGATGCGATACGAAATCGGCAACCTTGTCAAGCTCGGAAACGTTGTCGAGCGACGATAACTCCTTGCCGATAAAGTCGCGCTGGGGGTCGAGTATGACGATAAGGCGGCAGTCCTTGTCAAGCTCCGTCTTTGTCAGATCGGAATACTCTATCCTGAAGCCGAGCTCCTCGAACATACTCATAAAATCGGTATACTGGTTGTTTGTATCCTTCGGCGAGGTCCCTATCGGCTCGCCGTGTCCGGTCGTGAATACGACGACGGGCTGCGCAACGCCGGCAAGCTGCAGGAAAGCGAGCAAAAATCTCCTTTCGCCGTTGAAGCCGACCGTTTTGTTTTCGGACGTCGTAAAGAACGAGTTGAGCGAGTAAACGACGGGAAGAGCCGCCTGCTCTCCGTCCTCCTCGTACGTGCTTTCAATAATGACGTTCGAGGACTGCCATTCGGTGCCGGAGGTGAGCTGCTTGTATTTTTCAAACTGCGCCGGGAATTTGAAAGAATCGAAATATTCGACCTTTATATCCGGTATCTCGTCGTTTTTGTCATCCTTTGTGGAGGCGTCGGCGAACTGCGTCGCCGTCAGATATACCATAAACAGCTGCGAATTGGACTTTATCGTGTCTATCGGCACGGCGAATTTTATGGTTATCGGAGCTTTTATCTGTTTAAGATATTCCTTTGACGTATCGGAAAGCGTGAAAAGCTGAGAATTCGTCAAGTCCGTATAAGCGTTGTTTTTTCTTATTATCGACGTGAACACGACGTTTGCAATGACTACCACGGCTATTACGACCGCGGAGAGGGCGACGGACAGACCGCCGTATTTGAGACGGCGCTTTAACTGTACTTTTTTCGCCGAGGCTTCGGTTGACGCGTTGTTTTTCATGTTTGCTCTCCTTTCCTCAAGCCCAGCGTCTGCGCTCGTAAACTCTTACCGTAAGGAAGAGGAAAACGAACGAGATGGACGCGTAATATAAGAGCGCCGACCAGTCTATAACGCCGTACGTGAAATACGTGAAGCGGTTGAAGACCGATAAAAAGTCGAGCACCACGCGCAGAGGCGCAAAGCCGATGCCGCTTGAATACATACCGATAACGAGGAAAAGCGCTATCGCGGCTATCGTGGTGACCGCGGCGACGAGCTGGTTTTCCGTCAGACACGACATAAACACGCCGACCGCGATGAAGGCGGAGCCGACCAGAAGCACGGAAACGATGTTGCCGATGATGACCGCGGTGTTCTGACTGCCGTACATATAAAGCGGGATCAGGTTCACGCAGGAAAGAGCGAACGTCGCGGCGAAAACCGTGAGAGCCGCCAAAAATTTAGCCATCACTATGCCGAGCAGGCTTACCGGGCTCGTAAGGAGCAGGACCTCTGTTTTAAGTCTTTTTTCGTCCGCGAACAGCTTCATAGTCAGAAGCGGTATCAGTATTGCGAACGCGAACATCACGAGCGTGTAATACGAGGTGACGTCCGCCGCCTCGCCCTGCGAAAGCGTCGTCAGAACGAATATAACGCTTGACATCAGTAAGAATGTGGCGATAAAAACGTAACCGATGAAGGTCGTGAAATACGCCCTCATCTCACGTTTGTATATTGCAAGCATTTTTGTCTCCCTCCTTATTTCGTTAACGCTATGAAGATATCTTCAAGCGAGGCGCCGACCGTGCTCATCTCGAGTATCGGCCAGCGCTTTTCGGCTAAAGCGTAGAAAAGCGTTTTGCGCAGGTCGTAACCCTTTTTGCACTGCACCATGAACAGCGACGAGCCGTCCTTGCCGGACGAGAGGTAATCCACCTTCGCCGCGCCCTCCGTCTTGCGCAAAAACGGCAGAAGCTCGCCCTTTTGTCCCAGAATGCGTATCGTTATGCGGCGGTTTTCGTCGGCGAGCGAGTTTATGTTGTCCGTCTTTTCGTCGGCTATGAGCCTGCCGCGGTCGATTATTATTATCCTGTCGCAGACCGCCTGCACCTCGGGCAGTATGTGCGTCGAAAGGATTATTGTGTGATCCTTCGACAGCGTGCGTATAAGCTCGCGTATCTCTATTATCTGCCTCGGGTCGAGACCTATTGTCGGCTCGTCGAATATCAGTATACGGGGATTCGACACGAGCGCACCGGCTATGCCCACGCGCTGTTTGAAGCCCTTTGAGAGTTGACCGATAAGGCGCTTTTCCATTTCCGTAAGTCCCATAACGGTCATTATCTCATCTATATGCTCGCGCCGGTTGAGCGTGCAGCGTTTGAGGTCGTATATGAAATTGAGGTATTCCCTCGTCGTCATATCATAGTAAAGCGGCGGCTGCTCCGGCAAAAATCCGATAAGGCGCTTCGCCTCTGACGGATTTTCGAGTATGTCGATACCGTCGATCTCGCATTTTCCCGAGGTCGAGGAAAGATAACCCGTAAGTATGTTCATCGTGGTGGATTTTCCGGCTCCGTTCGGACCGAGAAAACCGACGACCTCCCCCTCGCCCACGGTAAATGAAATGTCGTTCACCGCCGGATTCTGACCGTAATATTTTGTTAGATGCTCAATTTTAATCATTTCCGATCCTTTCTCTTCCCGGTGACGGGTAAAGATTTTGATACATCCTACATTTTAGCATATATATATAAAAAAGTAAAGGGAAAAGAATTAAATAATGAATAATAAAAAATAAATAATAAAATAGAGGCGGAAAATCCGGACGGATTTTTAATATTTTTACGGTTATATATTGAATTCGGGAAAATAATGTGATAGAATATAAACGTATTTAACAGTATAAGGAGAAAAAAATGAAAAGGATAACGGCATATATCGTCCTGACTATAATGCTCCTCGCCGTGTTTTCCGGATGCGGAGAAGGCGAAAAGACGCCCGTGACGGCGGCGGATACGAAAGCTCAGACGGCTCAGAGCGGCGCCGCGACGGAAAAAGACGCGGAAACGGCGGCGGAAACGGCAGCGGATACGGCGGCAGCTTCGGAGCCGAGCGTGACCGAAGCGCCGGGACCTGTGAAGGATGAGGATTTTTACGGTACGTATTTCGGGGAAAACGGCGTGGAGATGACCGTAAACGCGGGCGGCTCCGGCAAATTTACCGTTGACGGCGTGGAATACGAAGCGTTATGGATGATAAACGAAGGCGAGCTTGTGATATGGGACTACGGAGATCACGCGTTTTCCGGCGTTGTCGTACAGCCTAATTCGGAATTATCCGGAAAGTGGCAGCATACGGAACAGATGAGGTTTTCCGCGGACCCGTCCGTTATCACCTCTCCCGTATATCCCGATCCGCCTTATAATCCCGTCGTTTTCAAGCCGGTAACGGTCGATCTGCACGACGGTCTGAGAATAACGGTTGAAGGCGCGGAGCTTTTCCGGGACGACGAGCACGGAGAAGCGATACGCGTATACTGCGACGTTGAAAACAAGTCGGATGAGAGCAAAAAGATATACGACGAGATAATCACCTCGCTTACCTGGGACGTTTACGACGTTGCGCACTGCAAAAACTACAACTCCGCCGAGGCGGAGGCGTTCAACGGCGCGATAGCCCCGGGCGAAACGGTGCGCTTCGCGTCCGAATTCGTTTGCAGCTGGGACAGCGAGTACGTTTACGTGTTTGAAATAAAGCTCGAGGAATACCGCATGGCGGAGATGTTCGGTGCGACCGACCAACTCGAGCCGGGTAATTATACCGTGACCGCGGAATTCAAAATGAACGAGCTTCCCGCGTTTCCCGAGGGTGGATTGCCGGGAAGAAACGGCTGATCCGGCTGAAAAAAGATTTTATTTGCGGTACGGGGCTGTCAGGCGTTATCGCGCTTAACGCATCGCCGCGCTGGGGCTGTCGCATTTGCGGCAGCCTTAATGATTTGCGTCTTTAATGCAAATCAATTCATGACGGTACGACCGTCAATTCATGACGCTTTGCGTCGATT
>CACZVC010000140.1 GCA_902784545.1 uncultured Ruminococcus sp.
GGTTGAATACGAAAAAGCAGACTGATTTTGTTCTCAGTCTGCTTTTCTTAAGTGCGCACTTACTCACCACTCGAACGTGAGGTGAAAAAACTTCCTTATCACGGTCGGACATTAGCAGTCCGGTTTTCATTATTTCTTTTTCTTTTTGATAAGTACAGCCGTTATTACGCAAACTGCTATCACCGCGGCTGAGATTCCGAGAATTACGGGCAGATAGTTTTTTTGAGCGGCGGGCTCTTTTACAGCGTCCGTGACTGTTTCGTCGGTATCAGCCGCTTTTTCCGTTTCCGTACCTTTTTCAGTCTCTGTTATTACTTCGGTTTCCGTCACCGTTTCGGTAACGTCTGTCTTATCAGCCCACGCGGCGTCTGTTTTCTGTTTTCCGTCGGTTTTGAGCTTTAAGTTAAGGTCCGATAATACCTTTAACTTTTCACCCGCCACTCCCGCGTCGGTGTAATCCTGGAACTGCCAGAGTGAAGCGATCTGTATTCCCGAGGCTGATATGGCGTCCGTGACTTCCTTGAATTTTTCTATCACGTCCGGCGCCGATTCCATATCAAGCATATCGCCGAATTCGCCGAAATAGCAGGCTTTTCCGAGCGCTTTCGCGGTATCGTAATACGCTTTGAAATATTCCTCGCTCGATAATCTCTCGCCGAACATATCGAATTCCATAACGTACTTGTTACTGCCGTCAGCCGAGCCGCTCTGCAAATGGAAGCTCAAAGTATCAATCGGATCGGGCGTCATATACGCGTTCATTTCATCAAACTGCTTTCTCGTATTGCCGTTCCAGCGCATCTCCCAAGTATGATCCTTAGACATTTTCTGCGACGATTTATAAATCGCGTAAGCGAACGGGCGCATTTCGCCGTTTCCGGTCGTTATCATCCTGTAAGTATCGTACTGTCTTATAACCTTCGCTACCTCCGTATAGAACGTGCGAAGCTCCTCTGACGTGTAATAATCGTAGCCGTTTATATTCTCTTTCGGCATACTTGCTATACCGTCCGGCCAAAGGAATATCTTGAATTCCTTGTCGCAGAGATCGGCGTCGAGGTTGTACTCGTTTCCGACCTCCCACGCCCATACAGCCGGATGATCCGCGTATCTTTCAACTATCGCTTTCGTGTAGTTTTTCGCGTATTCGAGCGTCGGACTGCCGATAACGCCTATATCCGAACGCTTGCCGCCGACGTGCGCCGGCACGACCGAGCTCCACCACATAAGCGAGCATACGACGCCTATATGATTTTTATAGCATTCGTCAAGCACCTGATCCATATATGAAAACACTCTTTCGGGATCACGGTCGAACAAATCGTAATAAGTAGGCAGATACGAGCAAAGCGGTATTCTTATAAAAGGAATGTTATAAGACGAAAGACCGGCAAGACCCGCCTTGAATTCATCCGTCCGTTGTTCCTCCGATTCAACGTGGCGCGCAAACGCGGCGTAATAGTTGACGCCGAAGCCGTAAAACGGCTCGCCTTCAAGCGTTATCGTGCCGTCTGATTCGACGTGAAAGCCGTAGTTTTTCCCGTTCATTTCCTTATTTCCCTCCGCAAAAACAAGTTGAGTCGATAAAAGTGCAAATGTGAGAAGCAAAATAATTATTTTTTTCATAGTCAGTCCCTTCTGTTATTGTGTTTTATATAATTCACGGGATCAAAAGATCGTATCCCGGATTTATATCTTTTATGTTTACTTTATCAATGTCGCCGGCATATTCCCCGTCGAGCGTAAACGGCGTTTTTTCCGTAAATTCGATATTCACGGCGCTTGATTGCGTATATATTACGTTTTCGTGATCGAAATTAAGATCGAGCACGGCGTGTATCGTGTCCGGCAGATCCTCGGGATTCTCAACGCTTCTGATAAGCAGGACCTCAAGCTTTCCGTCAGACAGATTTACTTCGTCCCGCGGCAGATTGATAATACCGCCGACAGATAAAGAATTCGACACGCTGCCGAAAATAAAGTCGTCTTCATAGACCGCGTCGTCTGTCGTTACACGGGCGTGGTACGGTCGTATATCGAAAACGCTTTGTATACCGTCAAAGATATACGCGCCTTTGCCGAATACGTTCTTCGTCTCCTGATTCGTCGCGTATGATACTTTGGTGAACGCGCCGAAGGACGCGACGTAAACGAAGATCTCGCCGTTGAATTCGCCGCAGTCTATCGTCTGCGTTTTTCCCTTTCCCATAACAGATGCGGCGATATCCGGGATCTTCGACAGACGGACGCTTTTTGCAAAATCGTTCATCGTTCCGGCGGGAAGATATCCGACGGTCGGACGTTTTTCAAGCTTCATAACGCCGTTTATCATTTCGTGAAGCGTACCGTCGCCGCCTACGCAAATGAGCGTTTCATAGCTTTCGCCGAGCTTTTCCGCTATCTGCGTCGCGTGACCCTTGTATTCCGTCATTATTACGTCAGGTGAAAATCCGTATCTTTCAAACGTTCGCTTCAGCGCCGCGGCTTTTGCTTCGGACGTTGTCCTTCCTGCTTTCGGATTTATTATAACGAGAGCTTTTTTTTCATTTTTTACAGCCATACACAGCCCTCCTTTTCATATTTCATTATGTTTATACCGCGGTATACGATTTGATTACAACATCGAACAGCGATTTGTCGAATAAAAGTTCGGAATACGCCGCGGCGGATCCGGCGGACACGGCGCATACAAGCGCGTCAAGTCCTTTTTCGATACCGTATAAATATCCGGCTATCATACTGTCGCCCGCGCCGGTCGCGTTTTTCGCAGTAAGACCTAAATCGTTTACCGGCAGATATCTGACTTCATTTTCGTCAGCCAGATACGCGCCGTTTTCCCCGTCTGATACAAGCGCGTATTTTACGCCTTTTCGGATCAGCTTTTCAGCGTATACCGGGATCTGCTCCGGCTTTATGTCACAGCCGAAATATGAAGATATCTCGGCTCTGTTCGGTTTTACAAGATAAGGCTTGTATTCAATGCATTTTTCAAAAGCCTTGCCGGACGTATCTATGATAAACTCCGCTTTTTTTTCTTTTATCTTATCGAGTATTCCGGATAACAATCCGTCGGTACCCGGTATCGACCCCGA
The DNA here is from genome assembly GCA_902784545.1 of uncultured Ruminococcus sp. GTDB lineage: Bacteria > Bacillota > Clostridia > Oscillospirales > CAG-272 > UBA1248. The sequence goes on from CACZVC010000140.1 coordinate 3,093, forward strand.
AAGCACGGCAGTATCGCCCGGCTTTAAAACGTCGAAAAGCGAAATAACGCTTTTAACTTCTTCGCCGTCAAGCTCCGGCGCGGGCGCGTTTATCTCGGTGACTTTGCCGTTATTCAACAGCTTTGTGTTTATCCTCGTATCGGCTTTGACTTTTACAAAACGGTGTTCAATCCCGCTTTTGTCAAGCTCCGATAAAAGCTTGTCGCCGGTAAAACCGCCGTATATTCCGCAGCAAACGGTTTTTATGCCGAGAGCTTTGCAGGCGAGGCTTACGTTTATGCCCTTGCCTCCGCACACGGTATACGTTTTTTCCGCTCTGTTCGTTTTGTTTTCTTTTATATATCCGTCAGTCACGACGTAGTGGTCGATACTCGGATTTAAAGTAAAAGTGTATATCATATCGCGTCTCCTTGCTGCAATTATACCATATAAACAAAACAAATCAAGTAAATCACATAATTTTTTTGTAAAAAGCTATTGACATTTACAAAGATTTGTGTTATACTCTGTAAAGCAATTTACTTTACAGGTGCGTTATGGATACGGATAAGACGCGTATATGCGTGCTTTTTGATATTTACGGCGATCTTTTGCCGCAGTCTGTCGCTTTTTGCATAGATCTGTATTACAACGACGATCTGTCGCTTTCCGAAGCGGCGGAAAATACCGGGATATCGAGACAGGGCGTGAGAGCGGCTCTCGTCCGCGGTACCGAGCTTTTGAACGATTACGAGCAAAAGCTCGGGCTTTACGAAAAATACAAGGAAAATAAAGAGATAATATCAAAAATAAAAGCGGAGCTGTCCTGCGCCGATGAAGAAACGAAAAAACGCGTCTCTGCTCTGCTCGACTCACTCTCTTTTTAAGGAGTTATTATGCTTGAAACCTTATCGGAAAAGCTTTCTCGCGCTTTTTCCGTTTTCAAAAACAAAGGAAAACTGTCCGAATCCGATATAAAGGAAGGGATGAGGCAGATCAAGCTCGCTCTGCTTGAAGCCGACGTAAACTTCAAGGTCGTTAAGGAATTCATAAATTCCGTTTCGGAGCGCGCCGTGGGAGCCGAGGTGATGGAATCCCTCGTTCCCTCGCAGATGATAGTCAAAATAGTAAACGAGGAGCTTACGTCCCTTATGGGCGGTCAGGCGGATAAGATCAAATTCGCCTCAAAGCCGCCTACGGTGATAATGCTCGTCGGTTTGCAGGGCGCTGGTAAAACGACTCACTGCGCTAAGCTCGCGAAGTTCTTCAAGGACAGAAACGAAAAGCGGCCTCTGCTCGTCGCCTGCGACGTTTACAGACCCGCGGCTATCAAGCAGCTGCAGGTAGTCGGCGAATCCGTCGGCGTTCCCGTGTTCACTATGGGCGACAAGCTGTCCCCCGTCGATATCGCAAAAGCCGGGATTAACCACGCGATAAAATACGGTAACGACGTCGTGATCATAGACACCGCCGGACGTCTTCATATTGACGAAACGCTTATGGAGGAGCTTCAGAATATCAAAGCCGCTGTCGAGCCGCATGAAATACTGCTTACTATCGACGCGATGCTCGGTCAGGACGCGGTAAACGTTGCGAAGACCTTTAACGAAATGCTAGATATAACCGGCGTTATCCTGACAAAGCTCGACGGCGATACGAGAGGCGGCGCGGCGCTCAGCGTCAAATACGTCACCGGCAAGCCGATAAAATTCTGCGGCGTCGGCGAAAAGATGGACGCGCTTGAAATATTCCACCCGGACAGAATGGCGCAGAGGATCCTCGGTATGGGCGACGTGCTTACGCTTATCGAAAAAGCTGAAAACGCGCTCGATATGAAAAAAGCGGAGGAAATGGAGCGGAAGCTCGCCGAAAACTCCTTTACTCTGGCTGATTATCTCGATCAGCTCGATCAGCTCAAACGCATGGGACCGATAGAGAACGTGCTTAAAATGATCCCTGGCGCAAACAGCGCGGCGTTGAAGGACGTTCAGATAGACGACAGGGCGATAGACAGAACGAAGGCTATAATCCAGTCTATGACGCCCAAGGAAAGAAACAAGCCCTCGATAATCAACTCATCGCGCAAAAAGCGGATCGCCGCCGGATGCGGAATGAAGGTTGAGGATATTAACAGACTGCTCAAGCAATACGAACAGACGCAGAAGCTTATGAAGCAGTTCAACCGCGACGGAGGCAAAAAGCTGTCACGCCGCTTCGGATTCAGATAACCCAAAGGTTATATATAAATTCAAATAAAATTTTGAAAGGAAATTTACAAAAATGGCAGTCAAAATCAGACTTAAAAGGATCGGCGCTAAAAAGAATCCTTATTATCGCGTAGTAGTCGCGGATTCCCGCTCCCCGAGAGACGGAAAATTCATCGAAGAGATCGGTACTTACGATCCCATGTCGGAACCGGCTTCCGTAAAGATCGACGCGGAAAAGGCTTCCACCTGGCTCAAGAACGGCGCACAGCCGACCGAAACCGTTAAATCCCTGTTTGTAAAAAGCGGTATCATCTCCAAGTAAGCGCGACCACCCGCCGTTTTGCACCGACGGCGGCGGCGCGGTGTTCACAGCGTCGGAGAAACGGAATGAACAATGAACGAATATGAGAAAACTCTCGTCGATATAGCCCGCGCGATAGTTGACGACCCTGACGGCGTCGCCGTCACGTCGGAGATCGACGAAGACAAAACGATAATTCTGATACTCTCCGCGGCTCCGGATGATATGGGTAAAATAATCGGTAAGCACGGCAAAATAGCCAAGGCTATACGTTCAGTCATGCGCGCCGCGGGCAACCGCGGAGGCGACAAGGTTGTCGTCGAAATACGGTAACGTAAATTTATTGCAAAAAAAAGAACTGTCTTTGAGACGTGTTCTAAAGGACAGTTTCAAAAGGGAGACGGTGTAATCCGATTGGGTTACACCGTTTTTCCTTTTGCGGTGCGGGTTTACGCCACATTGGAAGGGTTGTTTCTTATCTCTTCCATAGCGGCGATAATCTCCTTTTCATCGGGTACGGTGATGACCCCGGCTGCGCGGAAGTGGATCGTGATCGGAACACCTTTTTTGATGTGTCTCGTTTTTTCACGACTGTATTTTTACAGTCCCTTTTTTGTTTGGGACAAAAGAAGGGACTCGAAGGGCACGGATTATAATAAAATGTCGAACTCGAAGGGTGATTCGTCGCCGCTTTTACCGTTCATTTCAAATTCTTGCCGATAGTGAGAATATTCTTGCCGTCCTTGTATTCGTAAGTCATGCTGTCCATGCTCTTCTTCACCATAAAGATCCCGAGACCGCCGATTTGACGCTGTTTTGCCGACAACGTGGTATCCGGGTCCGGCTTTTCAAGGGGGTTGTACGGAATACCGGAATCTATAAATGAGATCTCGACAGATAACGGATCCTCGTGCATCCCGACCCTTATCACCGCGTCTCCGGCGGCGGGAGCGTAAGCGTAGTGGCAGATATTGACGAACAGTTCTTCAACCGCAATGCCTATGGACGTTTGCGTCAGCATCGGGCAATCGTACTCTTCCAGTTGCTCATTTATGAACGACTGTACCTTCAAGAGGTTTTTAGTATCGGCTTTGACCGTCAGTTCCTTCATAATGTCATCTCGCTTTCCGAAGATGTTTTCGGCCCGAAGTATTTCAGCCCGAGCATAGTCAGATCGTCGAACTGGGGCGCTTCCTTGACGAAGGCGTCGACGGCGGAGCGAACGCCCGCAAGGATTTCCTTCTGCGATACGCCGTCCGGGATAGCGTTCAGGGCTTCGAGCGTGCGATCCGTGCCGAAAAGCTCGTTATTCGCGTCGGTCGCCTCGGCGACGCCGTCGGTGTAGACGAAGACGCTGTCTCCCTTATGAAGCGTTATCTCCGTGTCCTTATACTTTGAATTCGGCATCGCGCCGATCGCCAGCCCGTGTTTATCCTTAAGAAGTTCATATTTGCCGTTCACGTTGATCATCGGATACTCGTGCCCGGCGCTTGCCGAGGTGAGCTTTCCGGTGCTGATCTCAAGAATACCGAGCCACACGGTCACGAACATATGCGCCTTGTTGTTAGCGTAGACAAGCTTGTTCACGCGTTCAAGGATCTCCGCGGGGGAGCCCCCGATCGTTGCGTGGTCGTTCAGCAGGATCTTCGACGACATCATGAACAGAGCCGCCGGCACGCCCTTTCCGGACACGTCCGCGATAACGGTGGCAAGATGATCGTCATCGATCAAAAAGAAGTCGTAGAAATCTCCGCCGACCTCCTTCGCCGGGTCCATGGAAGCGTAAATATCGAATTCCGGGCGGTCCGGGAAGGCCGGAAACGTCAAAGGCAGCATACTCATCTGAATTTCCGTCGCCATATTCAGTTCGGTCTCCGTAGCGGCAAGTTTGCTGCTCTTGAAGTTGAAAATGACGCAGTACATCACGATCAGCGACATCAGAACGATACCGTACTGGCTCGCTTCGCCGAAGTTTCCGCCGAGAAAGACGTACTCAACGAGCGGCAAGAATATGAACGTCAAAACAGCCGCTTTCTGGTGGAAGGGGTTCTTTGACATAAATATCAGTATCGTTGTCAGGACGGACGTCACGACAAGGAATACTTCCTCTAAAAGGACGATACTCGTAACATGGTATCCCTGTTCGTTCACGAAGAAGGTGACCGGCAGGAAAATGTTTGAAAGCTGAATGATCAGTTGAACGACAAGCAGAACAGGGATGAGTTTGTCCACGATCTTTGCAAATTTCCCTTCAAATCCGAGCGTCGCTTTTGCATACAGATAAAACAGATAGATCAGCGCAAGATCGAGGAGTTTGCTTAACATACAGAAGATGAAGCCGGTCACGGTATGCTCCGGAACGGCGGTCAACACGTAAATCGTTACTTCGTTGACCGTAAAGCAGGAGCATACAAGAACGATCAGTATTCTGAATATCCTTGATCCGTCGCCATTCTGCTTGATACATCCGTAAAACAGCGCCGCGCAGATAAGCGCGCCCATGGTATCCACACCGGAATCAAACAAACGCGAAAACAGCACTTCTTTCGTAAAGAAAGGCACGCTCATCGCCATGATGAAAAACGCAGACGCGATCATATAGATCAATCCGTAAAACTTTAAATCTTTCAGTTTCTTTATCATACGTTATCTCCGTTTTCAGACTCTCTGTCGTTGGTACGGCAATTCATTTCTCTTATTCGATCGTGAACACATGATTGAATCCGGTCAGATCGAATACTTCCCTGACCGCCTCGGTGACGTTGCGTACGACCATCTCGCCCTTGCCTTCCATGACCTGAGTCGCGCCAAGAAGAACGCGAAGTCCGGCACTGGAGATGTACTCCAGATCACCGAGATCGATGATCAGCTTATTTGCGTTGCCGATAACTTCGTTGATCTTTGCTTCGAGCTCCGGCGAGGTATTTGTGTCAAGTCTTCCCTCGACCGTAAATGTGTATTCCGCTCCTTCATTCGAGACGGAAACCTTCAGCGCGGCGGATTTGCTTGTATTACCGTCGGCGCCTTTGCTTTTCTTGTTGAACAATCCCATTGTTTGATCCTCCTGATCAGATTATAGTTTGGTTTTTATGCTTCAGCGGGTTTGGGTTTCTGCTCTTTTTTCTTTTTGGGGAGCAGCACTGCCGTTGCGCCGGCGATGCCGGCGATCAGTCCACCGACCGTGGATACCGCGATGGTCCCGCCGGTGCCGAACGAAGACGCGGTGAACGCCGCGGTGTCGCCCTTCCAGTAAAGATACATACCTTCGTTATCCGAACGGTAGCTGTACGCTTCGTTGTCGATCATAACTGGGTTCTCTTCGGTGAACATATGCAGACAGCCGTTGTATCCCTCGGGCATTTTAGCCGCCTCGAGTTCAACTTTATCGGTTGATTTTCCCGCCGCTTTGGCTTTCTCGATCTCTTCCTTACCGGTCCTCAAAAGGAGCGAATCGGCGAGGATCGGAGAGCCCTTCGCTTCGGAACGGTTGACGTAAAGGGCGAGCCACTGCTTGCCGACGTCGGCGTTGATGTCCGCCGCGTCCCCGCAGCCCCATTCCTTGTAGTCCTTGACGCCGTCCTGCGCGTTTGTGTGGATGCCGATCTGTTGACGGTTGCACTTTACGACGTCGTAATACGCGAACTGGTCGAAGGTGATGATCTTTACTTCCTTCCCCTCGTCGTTTTTGGTGTAGGAAACGATATCCGCCTCATCGACGATCATATTGGGGATCTGTGTGAACGTGCGGTGGTAATATTCGTAGATCTGAACGCCTTTCAGTATCGCCGCAATGATCATCAGCGCGCCGCCGATGCCCATCATCCATCTGCCGGCTGTAACAAACTTTCCTGAATACTTTATGCTTGCTTGTGCCTTTGTTATTTGTGGATTAAGTATGGTCTCTTCATTACCTAAAAACAGGAAATCCTTTACCGTCACAAATTCCTCTGTCTTTCTAAAATATTCAATCACACCGTGTAATCGCGCAACGTCTTTGATCGCCAATGCGCCGCCGATAGCGCCCAATGTAAACGTGACGGCGCCGACACCTAACGTAGTATAAGTAATGATATCGACGATACCGCCGAAATCCCAGATCTTCTCGTAGGGATCTTTGCCCATCGACTTCTGCATCAGCGCGTCGCTCGTAAGAGCCACGCCCTTGCGGAATATCGCGCGGTTGATGCCACTGTAGATAGAGATGTTTTGCAGTTCTTTGCCGTCGGGATCTTTGAAAACTTCGCTTGCCTTTGGGAAATCCGCCTCGACAGCGGAATCGCTGTCAATACCGAGCCTGAGCAGCGTACTGAGGCCGATGAATTCGAGCGCCGCGCGCTGCCCCGCGGAGAGAGATGCCGCGATGGGAGCGAAGTAGGAGTATTTTTTGCTGTAATCGGCGGTTTCGTCCATCGGAACGAAGAAGTCAAACAGCGTGTCG
>CACZVC010000141.1 GCA_902784545.1 uncultured Ruminococcus sp.
AGCGCAGCGTCTTCATTCCTTTCAATCCTTGCCGTTGTATTTAAGGCAGAGCATCGTTAAGTCGTCGAACTGAGGCGCGTCCTTTACGAACGCGTCGACGGCTTTGTGTACGCCCCCGAGCACGTCGCTCGGCGTATCGTATTCCTCCGCGTTAAGAGCCTCCGTCAGTCTTTCCGCTCCGAACAGCTCTTCACCAGCGTTCGACGCCTCGGCGACGCCGTCGGTGTAAAGGAACAGCATCGAGCCCTTTTCGAGCTTTATTTCGTATTCCCTGTATCTCACTCCGGGCATACCGCCGATGACAAAGCCGTGCTTGTCTTTATAAAGCTCGAATTTTCCGTCCGGCGTTTTTATCGCGGGGTATTCGTGTCCGGCGTTCGCCGCCGTCAGGACGCCGGTTTTAAGATCGAGTATTCCGAGCCACACGGTAACGAACATCTGCTCCCGGTTGCTCTGGCATATCTGATTGTTCGCCGCTTCAAGCGCCTCTTTGGGGCTTTTTTTCATTATGGCGTAATTCTGCACGAGTATCTTCGACGCCATCATGAACAGCGCCGCGGGCACGCCCTTGCCGGAAACGTCCGCCATTACGATGCCGAGCCTGTCCTCGTCGATGAAGAAAAAGTCGTAAAAGTCGCCGCCGACCTCCTTCGCCGGCTTCATCGAGGCGAAAATATCAAATTCGCCGCGCTCCGGGAAAGCCGGGAAAATGTTTGGCAGCATATCCGTCTGTATGCGCGTAGCCATCGAAAGCTCCGCGTCTATGCGCGACGCTTCCACACGCTGTTTTTCGAACTTTTCCGTAAGATCGCGCGTTATGACGGCGAACATATTGACCGCCGCGCCGACCGTTGCGAAAATGACGAACTGCACCACGGGGAATATCGCCTGCAGGCCCATGGCGGCAAGCGGCGCTATAATATATATCCAGTACGCGACGATAACGTGCTTTTCAATCCTTTTGCGGTATTTTATGAGTATGTACATATCCTGCACAAGCATAAGCGCCGGCGTCAGATTCGACAAAAGATACAGATTTGCGCGGTGATATACGTTGTTTTCGTCAAAATAGTAGTAGATCCCGGCAAACTGCGATACTATGAGCATCACGGTATGTACCCCGAGAAGCGCGAGCAGAACGACCGTTACCTTTTTTACGATCCTTTCTTCCGAGGCGGAATAAAGAATCATCAGCGAAAGCATCAGAGCCATAAGTCCCGAGATGAAAAACTCGATGAACGTGACTACGCGTATCGCGACGGAGACCGCCGGCATCGTTATCCCTTCCATCATCTGCCTTGTCAGATGCATGGTTATATATCCTATTATCATCCACAAAAAGAAAACGAAATATTTGCGCACCCGTTTTTCAACAGGCGCTTTTGATATCTGAACGATACTCAGTCCGCATATGCCGATACCGGCGGCGATCATGAAAACGTTTATCAGATTTCCGAGCGAGATGTTGAAGATCATAATAAAGACTCCTGTTGTTTTTTTATATTATATCACCGTAAAAACGCGTTTGTCAACACGTACGGCGCATTTTTCATTCTTCCGTATTGCCGACGGAACGGACTAGCCTGCCGTCCTTTTCCTCGACCGCTATGAATACCGGGTGTTCGTTCAACTCGTCGGTGCCGGTGTTGGGGGAATGTATCGATACGTACATCTGTCCGTCGGTATCCTTGAATATCATGCCGTGGCCGCCGTCGTATCCGTTTGTTATGAGCTTCGAATACAAAAGCCCTTTTTCGTGCGTCCATTCTCCGTCAAGCCGTCCGTTCGAGCTTCTCGCTATCGCGGTGCAGTATCCGAAGGCGTCGAAATTTGACCAGAGCATAAGAAGCTCTCCGTCCTCAGTCGTATACATAAAGCAGCCGTCTGTAACGCCTGCCGCCGCCCACGCGGGCTCGTTTGCTTTGAAAAGCTCGATGGGCTCGGATATGAAGTGAGTCAGATCGTCCGAGAGCTTTGCGGCGGCGAAAGAACCGATACCGCCCGGCATACTCGTCCACTCGTGGACGAAGACCATCCACGGCTGTCCGTCGGGATCGACGTAAAACGTACCGTCTATCGAATCCCAGCCGGCGGGGGTTATGAAGCCGTCCGTTATTTCGTTGAACGGTCCCTCGGGCGAAGCCGATTTAAGGATTATACATCCTCTGTGCTTCGTTTCGCTGTTGTAATACGTTGTGAACATATAGTAAGCGCCGTTGTATTTATGCACCTCCGGCGCCCAGTGACTGCCTCCGTCCGTTTCCGGGTGCGCCATTGTCACCTCTATATCCGTCTTTTTCCACGTTCCGTCAAGCTTGCCGCTTTTGTTCCTGAAGCATTTCCAGCCCGTGCCGTAAGCGTAATAAACGCCGTCCTCGACGAGAATGAAAGGATCGCGCAGTTTTTTCGTTATGCCGCTGTCTTTTATAATGAACTTTTTTTCCGTTCCCCTGACGTCAAGATCATACGGCACGGCGAAGCCTTTTTCTGCGTCGCAGTACGTTTCCATAAGATATTCCGCGCAGGAATACGCGGCGCCGTAGGTAGTCGCCGCTATAAGCAGCTTTCCCTCTCCGTCTTTTTCGCCGGGCATAAGCCGCACGGCGTATTCGCCCTCTTTCAGTCCGTCAAGCATTTCCGCGGTCTCGGGGCGCACCGACGAGGAAAAGACTATCTCCTTCGCCGAGGTCTTCGACGATTCGGCGGTCTTCACCGCGGCGCCGGTATAATTCTTTATCATTGCGGAAAGCATATCGACCTCCGCGGGCGCCGCGTTTTCCGCGGTCTTGTCGTATACAAGCGTGAACTGACACCGTTTGTCCTTCGGCTTGATCATGACAAGCTCTTTCGCCTTCGGCGCGTCCGTCTCCTCAGCCTCTGTCGCAGAGCTTTCCGTATTTGTTTCCGTTTCGGCTGCGGTCGTATCCGCGGTCGTTTCCGTTTTCTCCGTTTCTTCGGCGGTCATAACGGCGCCTTCTCCCGCGCATCCGCACAGAACAAGCGACGCGGCGGATATGACTCCGCAAAGTATCATAGCTGTAAAACGTCTCATTTTCTTCTCCCGAATATTTATACAGTCAGCACGACAGGCTCGCACTGGACTATTTTCAGAAAAGGCGTTTCCTCCTCCGTCAGTCCCTTTAATATCTTCAAAAAACAGCGGACCACGCAGACGTGCGACACGACGACGACCTTTGAATATCCCTTATTCATAACGTCGTTTATAAACGACGATACGCGCTTTTCCACGTCGCCGTAATTCTCTCCTCCCGGCGCCCTCGCGGTAAAGCCCGATCTGAAGTTTGAATACTTCGGGTCGGTAAAATACTTTGCGTATAAGGGGTCGTTTTCTACGTCGCTTATGCGCCTGCCGTCGAAAACGCCGAGCGTCCGCTCGACAAGACGGTCGTCGAATATTATTTCTTTATCCCAGAACGATTCCGCCGTTTCGCGCGCCCTTTTGAGCGGCGAGGAATACAGCGCGTCGGCGCCCGATACCGCGGGGTCGTTTTTAAGGCTTTTTGCCTGTTTTCTGCCCTTTTCCGTAAGCTCGCAGTCCCACCTGCCGCAAAACAGCGGATATTCCTCGCGGTTTATCCGGTTTGCCTCGCTTTCGCCGTGCCTTATAAGAACTATTTCCATTTTTTTGCCCGCTATTTTTCAAACAGTTTTAAAAGCTTCATTTTCTTTTCGCCCGCCTCGCCCGAATACGGATGCTCGCGCAGGGGCAGATTGAATTTTGTTCTGCCCGTCAAAACCGTCTGCGGATGCGTGAATTCGCGGAAGCCCCATTCGCCGTGATACGCGCCCATGCCGGAATGTCCCGTTCCGTTGAAAGGCACGCCCTTTACCATCATGTGAACGCAGACCTCGTTTATACAGCCGCCGCCGTACTGCTGAGTCGACATGAACGCCTTCGCCCACTTCATATCGGAGGTGAAGACGTACATCGCGAGCGGATGCTCGCGCTCCGCTATAACGTCCGTTATCCGGTCGATATCGCCGTCCCTGAACGGTACGACCGGCAGTATCGGGCAAAACAGCTCGTGCTTTACTATATCCTCATCCTCGCCGACCGGGTAAATTACCGTCGGAGCGAAGCGGCGCTCCTCCCTGTTTCCCGTGCCGCCGAATACGATCCTGTCCTTATATTCCCCCGCCAGCCTTTCGCATTTGTCGTAGACCGCGCCGGTTATGAGCTTAGGATATTCGGGGTTGTTCTCCGGATTTTCGCCTATCTGCCTTATGAATTCCTTTTTCAGCTCCGAAAGGAACGCTTCCGCTACCTCCTCCGCCACGGCTATCTGATTTATGTTTATGCAGATCTGCCCGGCGTTGCAGAGCTTGAAAAACGCGATCTTTCTCGCGGCGTCCTTCAGATCGGCGTCCTTTCTTATGACGCACCAGTTTCCGGTTTCGCCGCCGAGCTCGAGCGCGACGGACGTCAGATTGACAGACGCCGCTTCAAGCACGTGCTTCGCCACCGCGGGCGAGCCGGTGTAGAAAATTTTATCGAACCGCTCGGAAAGGCACATATCGGCGATGTCGTGACCGCCGTCGATAAGCGTTATGTATTCCTCGGGGAAGGTTTCTGATATGAGCCGCTTGAGCGCCTCCGTGCTCGCCTTTGATTTTGAGCTCGATTTTATGACCGCCGTGTTGCCGCCGCTTATGCTCGCGGCGAGAACGCCGAGCGTAAGAAGTATCGGAAAATTGAACGGGCTTATAATCAGCGACACGCCGTACGGCATTTTATACACGGTCGTGCGCGTGCTCGGAAAGCACATAAGGCCGCTGAAATGCTTTTCCGGTCTGCTCCATTTTTTGATGCCTTTGAGTATCTCGTCTATCTCGACGATAACGGGACCGACGTCGCACAAATACGCCTCGACCGGGCTTTTTCCGAGGTCCTCGTACAGCGCGCGCTGAAGCTCCTCTTTATTGTCCGCAACAGCCTGCCTCAGCTTTTTAAGCTGTTCGACGCGGAAGCTCACGTCAAGCGTTTTGCCGGTGCGGAAAAATTTCCTTTGCGAAAGAACGGTCTCATGTATTTTTTCCTGTGTGTACGCCATATCAATAACCTCTTCTTATCTGATCGAGCAGCGTTTTTATCTCGTTGTCCGTAAACGTGACCGAAGGCGAATAGTTTATCGAATCCGCGTCGATCATTTTCGTCAGCTTGTCGTAATCCTTTTCTTTGAGAAGCGGACAGCCCTTTTCAAGTCCGCATATATCGAGCAGGTTTTTAAGCGCGGATATCAGCTTGTCCGCGGCTTTGTCCTGCGGATCGTTATCGTCCGCAAATCCGCAGTGCTTTGCGAGCGCCGACATCTCCTCGTAGCGCAGATGCTCCTGCGCAAGAACTATCGGCACGAGGCACCACGCTATCGCCTTGCCGTGCGGTATGTGATACAAAGCGCCTATGGAATGAGCGAACGCGTGTATATATCCCGCCAGCTGTGTGTTTATTGCGTTTCCGCCGTAGTACGCGGCGAGAAGCGTCGCCTGCCGCGCCTGTGCGTTATGCGGATCGTTTAGCAGTACCGGCAGATGTTCAAATATAAGCCGCACGCATTCGCGGCTCTTTCGTATATCCTCATCGCTTGAGCTGACGTCCGCCAGAAGCCCCTCGAGACCGTGGCTCAAAGCGTCTATCGCGCACCATTTCGTAACGCTCTCCGGCGCGTTTACGAGCAGCTCTCCGTCGAGGATTACGTACGCGACGTCAAGCCCTATAAGCACCGTGGAGTTTTTTGTCCCCGCTCTGTTTTTCACGACCGCGCCGACGGTACATTCCGCGCCTGTCCCGGCTGTGCTCGGTATGTTTATCATAGGCAGGGAGCCGCCCTCTATCACGGCGAATTTGTGCAGATAATGGCGCAGAGGCATACGCGGATGCCTTGCCGAGGCGGCTATTATTTTTCCGCTGTCAAGCACGGAGCCTCCGCCCAGCGCCACGATGCAGTCCGCGCCGCATTTCTCCGCGGCGGCTCTGCCCTCGCTTATCATTCCGGCGTCAGGCTCCGAGTCGATCTTATGGAATATCGAATATTTTATGCCGAGGCTTTCAAGCGGATCCGTCGCTTTTTTATAAAGCCCGAGCCTGAAAAGCGTCTCGTCCGTTACGAGCAGTACGGAGCCGAAGCCCGATTCGCGGCAAAGCTCCCCGACTCTTTCCCTCGTCCCGAAGCCCTGTATAAGCTCCGGCTTCGGTATCGGCGCCGCCTTTATTACCGTCCCCGGCACTTTTCTTATCGT
>CACZVC010000142.1 GCA_902784545.1 uncultured Ruminococcus sp.
TGAATTGTTCGTATCGAACATGAATTGAGCCTTACGGCTCATGAATTGTCCCTTAAAGGACATTAAAGAGGTTGTCACTTAATGCGACAGCCCCTTTTTGCGTTTTTTCGGGTGTGTAAAATATTTTTTCTTTACCTATTGACAAATCGGGCAAAGGCGTGTATAATTGTGCTTATAGAATAAGCACAATTTCGGGAGGCTTGAAAATGAATTTGCTTGAAGTGCGCGGGCTGACGAAAAAATACGACGGGTTTTTGCTCGACGACGTTTCTTTTTCGCTTATGCCCGGCTATATAATGGGATTTATCGGCAGAAACGGCGCCGGCAAAACGACGACGATAAAGGCGATACTTAACCTGATACACCGCGATAAAGGCGAGGTGTACGTTGACGGAAAGGATTTTTTCAAAAACGAAACGGAGCTGAAAAAACAGATCGGCTTCGTAATGGGAGAATTCGACTGCTACAAAAAAGCCGAGGTCAAAAAACTGACGGACGTTATGCGCCGCTTTTATCCCGAATGGGACGAGGACGGATACCGCGGCTGTCTTGAAAAGTTTTCGATAGACGAAAACAAGAAGATAAGCGAGCTGTCCGCCGGTATGAGGGTAAAATACGCCCTGTCGCTCGCTTTGTCGCACAACGCGAAGCTGCTTATATTCGACGAGCCGACAAGCGGTCTCGACCCCGTGTCGCGCGACGAGCTGCTCGACGTTTTCCGCTCCGTGATTTCGGACGGCGAGCACGGCATACTGTTTTCGACTCACATAATATCCGACCTTGAAAAATGCGCGGATCAGATAACCTACATAAAAAAGGGCAGGCTTCTCGCAAGCACGGATCTCGACGCGTTCCGCGAGTCGCGCCGCCTCGTTTCGGGCGAGCTGTCCGCGCTTGACGCGAAAAAGCCGTATCTTATAGGGTACAAGCAAAACGCCTTCGGATTTACCGGGCTTATATACGCGGAGGACGAGGACAAATTCGGCGACTGCCGCACGGCTCCCGCCGACCTTGAATCCATAATGATCTACACGGAACAGGAGGAGAAATAAATGAAAGCGCTTTTGAATAAGGAATTAAAGCTCTGCACGCCTTTGCAGGTGCCGCTGTTCTTCGTGTTCGCCGCCATGCTTCTGATCCCGAGTTATCCGTATCTCGTGGCGGGATTTTTCATCTGCAACGCCGTTTTCTATTCGTTCGCCATGTCCACGGGACAGAATGACGTTATGTTTTCCGTGCTTCTGCCGGTCTCAAAAAAAGATATAGTGCGCGGCAAGCTGACGTACGTCGTCTGCATACAGCTCGTTTCAATGCTTTTGTTTGCGGGAATGGTTTTCGTCAATCACGCGATGTATAAGGACGTGATCAACAGGGGAGGAACGACCGCTTCGATTACTCTTCTGGCGTTTTATCTTTTGCTCTATTCCGTTTTCAACGCCGTTTATATACCGGGCTATTTCAAAGCGCCGCATAAATTCGGGATACGGTTTTTAAAGGCGCTTATAGCCTGCTTCGCCGTTATTCTGATATGCGAGGGCGTTATGGCGGCGTCTGCAAACGCGGAGGGCGTTGCTGCGTTTGATTTCATACGCAGATATCTGAACGTTTTCCCGACCGATACCGCCGCGCTCGTATGCCAGCTCATAACGCTTGCCGTCTGCGTCGCCGTTTACGCTGTCACAAACGTGCTGGTCTGCAAAAAAGCGGCGTCGAATTTTGAAAAGCTGGATATCTGATGTATATATCGGTCCTGCCGGATTCCGATACGCCGGCGTATAAACAGATCTACGAGCAGATAAGCGGACAGATACTGTCGGGCGCTTTTCCGCCCGGCTCCGTCCTGCCGCCCATACGAGCCGTCGCAAACGAGATAGGCACGAGCGTCGTTACCGTCCGTTCCGCGTGGGAGCTGCTTGAAAAAGAGGGCTTTATCGAGACGCGCGCCGGAAGCGGCTGTTACGTCCGCCCCCTGTCCGCGCCTCAGACTGAAAAGCTCCGCGAAAACGCCGTTCTTCCCGCGCTCAAGCAGTTCGCCGCCGCCGCGGAAAAGCTCGGGCTGACGTATGAGGAAGCGAGAGAGATGCTTGAAAGGGAAATGAAGAAAAAAGAATAAAGAAGAAAGAATAAAGAATAAAAACCGGAGTTGATTTCCGAAAGATAACAAAAAGAACAGGCTTTAAAATTATCAGCCTGTTCTCTTTTTTATTTGATTTTATTTGAGTATCTTTATCTTGTCGCCGATTATCGGAAGCTCTTTCGCTCTGCCTCTGGCGGCGTTTACTATACCGAACACCATAAGACCGGTGAGCGCGAGAGAGGTGATGCCGTTAAGCGCCCAGAACAGCCAGCCGACGTACGGGATCATTCCGAGAAGACCGAAGACTATCCACACCGCGATCTCCGCAATAGCGAGAAGAAGACCGTTGTTTGCATGGAATTTCGCCCACTTTGAATCCTTTGCGGCGAAGATCGGTATCAAAACGAGCCAGGATATGTATGCGAGTATGCCCATCACCCTGTTCTGCTGGATATCTTCTTTGTCAAATTCCTCGGTATGGTCCTTTGTGTTGAACAGATTTCCCATAATATTTTCTCCTTTTGTTTTTTTATATACCCATTCTATCACAATTATATTGTTTTTGCAATAGGTTTTATGAAAAAAATTCAATTTTTATACGGTACGTCGATGATCATATCCGACAGCGGAAACGCCGAGCACGGGTGTATATAGCCGTACAGCTTATCAGCCTCGCGCCTGCCGTCGCACCTGCCGGGCGTATAGCATTCGCCGGACACGAGCTTTGAGTGGCAGAAACCGCATACGCCGCTTCTGCATCTTGACGGCGCGGCAATGCCGGAGCGCTCCATCGCCGACAAAAGCGTTTCGTTATACGCGCATTTTATGTGCTTTTCGCCGGCGCCCTGCCTTACCGTAAGCTCGAATTCCTCTTTCTCCGGCTTGACGTAATCCGGCTCGCCGCACGGATCGGAGATCTGCCCGAAAACCTCTTTCCTTATATATTTTCCCGCGATACCGAGCTTCGGAAGCTCGCCTTCAAGATATCTGTACATCGCCTGCGGTCCGCAGACGAAAACCGAGTACACGCCCTCCGGCGCGTATTTTTTTATCAGCTCCGCGCCGATAAAGCCGTGCTCCGCTCCGTCCTTCTCCTCGTCGCTCAGAACGAAAACGACCTTTACGCAGCCGTCCTTTTCCGCTGCCGCGGTCAGCTCGTCTTTGAAAAGTATTTCGCTCTCCCGCTTAGCACCGTATAAAAGCGTAAGCTCGAAATCCTCCGTGCCGTCGAGTATCGAAAGTATCATCGAGCGGAAAGGCGTTATGCCGCTGCCGCCGGCTATGCAGATGACTCTTTTAGCGTCGCGCAGAGGCTCGTACGTAAAATCTCCCGCGGGCGCGGAAACGTCGACCTTTGTACCGACCGCGAAGCTGTCGTGTATGAGCTTTGAGAAAAATCCGTCGTCCTTGCGCTTTACCGCTATCTCGTAAACGCCGTCCGCGGACGCCCCGGGAGAGGAGGCTATCGAGTAAGGTCTGCTGAAAGAAACGCCGTTGTGTTCGGCGAAGACCGAGATATATGAACCCGCGCCGAAAGGCGCGAGCCTTCCGCCGTCGGCTTTGAGCGTGTAAAGCGTCACGTCGTCCGTGAGCTTTTTTATTTCCGCGACGGTCGTATGCTGTATCTGCGGATGAAGCTCGGCGGCGAGCAGATTCGGCTTGTACGAGCGCAGGGCTTTGATTTCCTCGCTCGACGCGTCCTTTATTTTTTTCAGCCGCTCGGGTATTATCTTTAAAAACTTCGCCGCGTTCAGCTTTAATTTTTCTGTTTTTTCACTGCTTTTCTTCATCGTTTTTACCCGTCAGTCTTGATATAACGGCTTCTGCCGCTTCGATGCCCGTAACGTACGACACACCGTAACCGTCGCCCTTTGCGCCGTGACCTCCGCAGAACGTAAGCCCTTTTATATTAAGCTCGTTTCCCGTGCTCAATATGCGCGCCATCACGCCGTCCCAGCCCGAAAGCTCGTATCCGTACGCCGTACCGTTCGGTGCACCGAAATAGTTTGCAAACGTTACCGGCGTTGCGACCGAGATCTCCTCGATGTGTTCCCTGATATTCACGCCGAGCACCTTTTCGTAATTTTCTATATACGCCGCCGCTGTGTCGGATTTGAATTTTTTGTAGTTGTCCGCCGTGACGCCCTTCATCGTTTTGTTTGTGAAGACCGGTATCGTGAAAAACAGCGAGCAGGTCCCCTCCGGCGTCGCCTCCGGAACGGCGACGTTTATGCAGTTTACGACGTACATACCCATTTCCGTCTCCGCCTGGCGGCGCGACGAGGCGTTCTGCGCTATAAAAACGGAATAATCCTTTATGCCGAGCGCGTCCGCGCTTTTGTCAAGCCCGAGATAAATGCAGATGAACGAAAGACCGAAGCGGCGCGCGTTGAGCAGTTTTTTGTCCTTTTCCGCAACGTTGCCCTTTCCCGACATTCCGAAAACGTTGTGCGGTATGACGTTGGATATGACTTCCTTCGCGTAATATTCGTCGTCCTTCGTGCAAACGCCTGTGACGCGCTTGTTCTCGTCGTATATGAATCGTGTGACCTCTGTGTTGTAGCGTATATCGCCGCCGTTTTTTATGATTGTTTCGGCGAGCGAAAGCGAAAGGCCGTACGATTTGTGAAGCGGGATCCCCGCGCCGCCGTTGATATAGCCGCGCACCATTTCAAAATAGTGAAAGGCGTTTAGCTCGTCGGCGGGGACGCCCAGATAGCTCCAGTACGTTTCAAGTATCATGCGCGCGCGGTAGGAGAAGCCGAGCGAGCGAAGCACGTCGTCGAGCGAATGAGACGCGGAGATAAGGAATTTTCCGTATTTCAAAAGCATCACGAGCTTGTTCGGCCTGCCCTTTTTCCGGTCGTTGTACGCGAGCGCCTCCGTCGTTTTGTCGAGCAGGGCGCCGAGCCTGTCAAGGCTTTTTTCCGATTCCGGGCAGACCTTCAGAAGCGACTGCCTGAAATTGTCCCACCCGGCGGCAAGCGTTACGTCGTAACCGTTTTCGCCCGTCACTATCGTTCTGAAAAGGTTTTTTTCGTTTATGAAATCCTCTTTTGAGCCTAAATCCGTAAAAAGTCTGCGCACCGAAAGAGGCTCCTCTTTCGTGCCGACGTCGCAAAGCTCGTGAAGCGACGCTTCAAATTCAAACCTGCCGCGCACGAAGCTCGAGGCGACGCCTCCCGGCAGGTTGTGTTTTTCGAGAAGAACGACGCGCAGACCGGCGGCGGTCAGCTTTGAAGCCGCCGCAAGGCCGCCGTTTCCGGCGCCGACTACTATAACGTCATAATCGTATCGCATTTTTTCTCCGTCAGTTTTTCAAAAACAGCGCCGCTATCTGCTCCGGCTCCGCGCCGCAGATAAAATCGCCGACGTGCGACAGCCGCCCGCACAGCTCGTCTTTTATCAGACGGCAGTCTATAAGCGACTGTTCGAGCAGCTCGACCGGCTTCGCGCTGAAATAATCGCCGCGCAGTCTTACCGCGGTCAGCCTGCCGCCCTCCGCGGTATAGCACGCTTCGACCGAGCCGAAGGGAAAGCGCTGTTTTACGCTGTTTTCATATTCTTTTGATTTTCCGTAATTCCATTCCCACGTCGAGTATTTTTCGCGCGCGAGCTTTTCGATCCCGTTCGTCTGCTCCGCGGAAAAAGTCGTTTTTTCGGCGTCGACGCTGTTTTCGAGATAGCTTTTCAGCTTTTCGGCGGTAAAACCGGGCAGATATTCCGAAAGGTTGCAAACCCGGCTCCGTACGCTTTTTATGCCCTTGCTCTTCATTTTTTCGGGATCGGCGTTAAGCGCGCCCGAAAGAAACGACATATCCGCGGAAAAAAGTATCGTTCCGTGGTGCAGTACCCTGCCGTTGTAAACGCATTGCGCGTTGCCCGAGAATTTGCGGCCGTCCGCGGTCATATCGTTTCTGCCGGACAACTGCGCGGGTACGCCGAGCGAGGTGAGTGCATCTATGACCGGCGCACAGAACCGCGCGAAATCGAGTGCGCCCGCGTCGCCCTTTGCGGTTATGAAGGTGTAGTTTACGTTGCCGAGATCGTGGAATACCGCGCCGCCTCCCGTCAGACGGCGGACGACGGCGATATTGTTTTCGTCTGTAAAGCCGCGGTTCACCTCAGCGTAAGCGTTCTGATTCCGTCCGATTATTACGGCTTTGTCGTT